>JAPLTR010000070.1 GCA_026398065.1 Verrucomicrobiota bacterium
GCGGGCGTGAGGCGGAAGCCGGTCCGGTCGTCGGCGAGGACGAACTTCGGGGTGGCGCCAGCGAGTTTCACCATCTCGGGATAGCTGACCCAGTAAGGCGCCGGGATGATCACCTCGTCGCCGGGCGAACAGGTGTCCAGGACGCCGAGGTAGCAGTTGTACTTGCCACCCGGGGACACGATGACCTGCGACGGGGCCGCCTTGAGGCCGTACTCCGCGAGGTAGCGGTCGACGATCGCCTGGCGCAGCGGCTCGATGCCGGGCGTGGGCGCGTATTTGGTTTTGCCGCCGCGCAGCGCGGCGATGCACGCCTCCTTGATGTGGTCGGGGGTGTCGAAATCGGGCTCGCCGGCGGCGAAGCCACAGACGTCTTCACCGGCGGCTTGCAGGGCCTTCGCCTTGGCATCGACCGCCAGGGTCGGCGACGGCGAGACATTGCGGGCCCAGGTGGACAGGGGTGCGGGAGGGTTGCTCATGGAAAAACGGCAGACGAAAGGGTTGCCCGGCCAAAGGCAAGCCCTCGAAACGGGCCTGCGCTCACACCGGTAAAACGAAAAAGCGGCGGTCTGAGACCGCCGCCAGCCGGCACGTGCAAGGACGTGACGGAGATTATTTCTTCTTGGCCGCCTTGGCGGGCTTGGCCGGCAGGCTCTCCAGCGCGAGGCGGAGGAGCTCGCCGACGCTGGCGTCCTTCTGGCGGGAGTAGCGCTTCAGCGTCGCCCGCTGATCGGTCGTCACGCGGACGGAGATCTGCTTGTGCGGGTCGCGAGTGGGCTCGCAGGTTTCAAAATCGAAGTTGCCGAGGGCGAGGCGGACGACCTCACTGGCAGACTTGAGAGAGTGACCACGACGGACGCTCTCGATTTTGGCGATGAGCGAGACCGGCAGGTCAAAGGTGAGCGGGGCAGAGGCTTTGCGGGATTTCTTGGCCATACGAAATCGGCGGGGATAACGCCGGAATTCACTGAGGAGGCACCGTTTGCGGCCCGCGGGCAAACCAAAAGTGAGCAAATTGCACGGCCGTGCTTTTTACCAGCCCCCAGAACAAACTATGACACACAAGCAAGCACAATGTTATAGGCCTCACGGGGAGACCCCACAGCGCGCCACGCCTTCGCGGCGATCTCCGGGTGGGTTTCACGGCCATGGCGGATGAGCACCGTGTCCACGCCGCACGCCGCGCCGCCGAGCACGTCCACGTCCGCATCCCCCACGAAAACCGTCTCCGCGGCGGGCACCGCGAGGCGCGCGAGGATTTCCCTCAGGCCCGCCGGATCAGGCTTGTGGGTGGGCAGGTCGTCGCCGCAGACCACGGTGTCGAAGAAGCGCGTGAGGCCGTGGTGGCCCAGGAGCCACTCGGTCGTCCCGCGGTCGCGCCCGGTCCAGATGGCCAGCGAAACGTCCTGCGTACGGAGCTGTTCGAGCAGGTCCCCCGCCCCGTCGAACGGTCGGATGAGATGGTGGTTTTCGCGGTGAAACTGCTCCATGCGCGCCAGCGCGGCGGGCGCGTCGCGCGGGTCGCGGAGCAGGCCGGGCATGAAACGCTCGGGCGGACCGCCCAGCCGGGCGAAGATCTCCATCGTCGGCCGGCCGGGGCCGAACGGCTCGACGGCGTGCGTGATCGCGCTCAGCACGAGGGGCAGGCTGTCGACGAGCGTGCCGTCGAGGTCGAAGACCACGGCCGCCGTGGGCGACGGGCGGCTCATGGCGCGAGCTTGAAGATGCGCTCCGCGGCCGGGGGGCGGACCTCGTCGGCGAGCCCCGCGGGGGCGAAGACCGCGGACGGCAGCGCGAGGTTCAGGGCGGCGGCGGTGACGTTCAGGCGGGTCTTGTCGCGGGACACCTCGTCCCGGACCTCGAAGGACTGCGGTATCCACTGTTCCCCTACCTTCTTCAGCTCGAGCAGCGAGAGGGTCCGGGTCACGCGGCCCTGCGGGTCGATGGTCTCGATCTGGGTCGGCGCGTTGTACTGCGTGTCGAGATACGCGCGCACGGCGCCGAGCCGGGGATTCTTTGCGGCGAACGCCGCCGGCGGCCGGAAGACAAACACGTGCGCGGGACGGCCCCGCATGCGGGTGATCTTTTCCAGGGTGACGCCGGGCCAGTAGAGAAACGGCATCTGCAGGTCGAACGCCGTGAGGTTCACCCCGGGGACGAGCGGCTCGAACACCGCGGCGGCATCCAGCTGCACGACCGGCGGCTCGGTGAGGCGCCAGACCGACGGCTGCCCGCCATTTTGCACGAGGAGGCGGTGCTCCCGCTTGGCGGCATCGGTCAGCGCGACGCGGGTGATGGCGCCCTCGTCGTTGCGACTGCCCCACATCTTTCCCCGAAAGGTCTGCTCGTCGCCCCGGCGCGGCAAGGCGCGCAACTCGAACTCAAGATAATAGTCCCCCGCGATCCCGGTCTGGCGGAACTGGACCAAGATGCGCGCGATCTCGGCTGCGTCCGGCAGGCCGACCTGCGCCAGCTCGGGCGGCTTCGCGACCGGCACGGCGGCCCGGACGGACACCGTCGCCAGTCCCGCCAACAAAAACGCCCGCCAGATGACGGCGGGCGTAAATCTGACCGGGCGGAGCGCTGATGCTCGGGAGGGCTTCGCCCGAAGTGCCGGAGGGATGCTTGTTCTCGTAGATGCGACCCAGATAGAGCGCGAAGGCCAGCACGAAGAAGAGGATGGCGGCGTAGATCGTCGACCGGCTCAACACGTTGCCCGTTTCCGCGCCAAAGGCCGCTTCCGCGGCTCCGCCGCCGAGCGCCGCGCCCATTCCACCGTCCTTGGACTTCTGGGCCAGGACGACGAGGACGATAAACAGCGAGACGAGGATAAGGATGAAGGTGAGAATTCCGAGAACGATGCTCATGTGAAAGGTTGAAAAAAGCAGACGCGGGCGCCGTTTGTCAATGGCCCTCTCGGTGCTACTTTATGGTGGGGATCAGGCCTCGACCCCGAGCTTTTCGAGGAGGCGCTGCAGGTCTTCGTTGCCCCGGTACTCGATCACGATGCGCCCTTTCTTGGGCGAATGGAGCACGGCCACCCGGGCGCCGAGGTGCGACGTGAGCTTGCGCTCGATGCCGGAAACGGTCGCGGCATCCTTGGGCGTGAGCCCGCGCTTCGGCGCGGTCGCGGACGCCGGGGCTCCGGGCGTCGTCTTGGCCGACTGGGTGAGCTTTTCGGTGCTGCGGACGCTCAGGCCCTCCTCGATCACGCGGCGGGCGATGATGGAGCGCTGGGCAGTATCCTCCACGCCGAGAAGCACTTTGGCGTGGCCGACGCTCAGCAGATTCTTGGCCACGTACCCCTGCAGCTCAACTTCCAGCGAGAGGAGGCGGAGGGAGTTGGCGACGCTCGCGCGGCCCTTGCCGACGCGCTCGGCCGCGGTCTCCTGGGTGAGGTCGAAGTCGCGGATCAAGCTCGCGTAACCGTGCGCCTCTTCAATCGCATTGAGCCCCTCGCGCTGCAGGTTTTCGATGAGGCCGAGGGCGGCCGACGAGGCGTTGCTCGCTTCCACGATGCGCGCGGGGATGGCCTTGATCTTGAGCTGTTGAAACGCGCGCCAGCGGCGCTCGCCGGCGATGAGCTGAAATTTGTCCCCGACCTTGCGGACGACGATCGGCTGCAGCAGGCCCTCGGACCGGATGCTTTCGGCCAGTTCACTCAACTGGTCGGGCGGAATCTCCCGCCGCGCCTGATAGGGGCTCGGCTCGATGAGGTGCACCCCGATTTCCTGATAGCCCGGGGCGCCGGTGGCCGGCGCCGGCGCGGCGGCTGGAGCGGATACGGGGGCGGCAGCGGGCGCTGCGGGTTGCGGATCGGCGGGCTTGGCGGCGGCGATGAGGCCGCCCAGGCCGCGACCAAGGCGGGATTTGGGTGCTGCGGACATGAAATTATTTGGCGCCCGGAATGATCAGGGTCTCGCCGACCTTGATCAACGAGGGATCGGCGAGCTTGTTGGCGGTGATGATGTCCTGCTGCTTCGCGCCGGTTTTTTTCGCAATGCTCGCGAGCGAGTCGCCCTTTTGCACGGTGTAAGTCGTCCCGCCGGCGGGGTCTTTGGGTACCGCGGATTCGGCGCGGGCGGGCGGCGGCGCGACCGGACGGGGCGCCTGCGACTTCGCCAGGGCCTCGAAGGCGGCGTTGGTCTGCTTGCCCAGTTTCTCCAACTGCGCGCTCACGATCTGCAGCGTCTCGTTTTGCGAAGCCGCGACGGCTGACTTCACGGTGCGGTGGAGGTCCGCCACCGCGTCGTTGAGCTGGGCCACCGTGGCGAGGCCCCGCGCGCCATCGGCGGACTTGCGGCGCAGGTCCCCGTTCTCGCGTTCGAGCTGTTCCACCCGCAGCGAGAGCTCGCCGACCCGTTGCACGAGGCCGCGCACATCTTCGCGCAGATTCGCCAGCTCCACCTGGGACGAGGTGGTCTGGGCGAGGGCCGTGGCCGGCAGCGCGCAAAGGAGGCACAAACGAAGCAACATGGCGCCGAAGCTGGCGGAAACGTTTTCCAAAAACAAGTGAAGAGAGGTCCGCGGGACTTTCTCCCGCACGATGAAGGCGGATTGACCGCGAAGCACCGCGGTCGCTAAGGTAAATGCGTGATGAAACTCTCATCGCTGCGATTGATCCGGGCCGCCCTTGTGGCGGGCGGCGCGATGCTCGCGTCCTCATTGCAGGCCGAGATCCCGCGTCCACTGGCGGCGGCCGTCCAGGAATTGCGGGACCAGCGCAGCTATTCGTGGGAGATCATCAATGCCGACCCGGCTCCACCGGCCCAGACCATCGAGACCCGGCGCGGCCGCGTGGCGACGCTCCCCCCGAATCCGGCCCCGCACGTCAAAGGCAGTCTGACGAGCAATGGCGACATGCTGATCAAGCGCGACTGGCCCGACGGTCTTCAACTCGACACCCTGGTCACCGCCGATGGCCAGATGGTCACCCTGACGCCGGAGGGCTGGCTGACCAATCAGGAGGTGCTCACCGGCATTTCCGAGGAACGGATCAACCAGTCCGCTCCCACGGCCCGCGCCCTGTGGCTGCGACGCGCCGACCGGCCGGACATCCGCCGGCCCGATGCAGAATTGATGGCCGTGTTGCGATCCGCGACCGAGTTTGAGGTGAACGGCGACACGTACATCACGCGGATCAGCCTCGGAGAGGACGCCCGGGAACGCAACGGGCTGAGCGCCCTGCAGGTCACGCTCGCGGTCAATCTGCGCGGCGGGGTCGTGCGCGACTACCAGCTCACCGTGCAGGGCTCACGCACCCTGGCGCGCGTCGGGGCGGAGATTCCGCTGAGCGACGACCGGTTTGTCATCCTGACCTACCTGCCGGTGCGCAAGCTGGACGTGCCAGACGAGGCGTGGGCGAAGCTCAAGGCCGCGCGATCGCCGGGATCGCGCTGAAGCGACCGCGGAGCGGCGGGCTATTTGAGCAGCGCGGGCATGGGCCGCGAAGCGAACACGGTGCCCGCCGGAATCGGACAGCCCCGCAGGAAATCGGCCGCGGCGAGCATTTTCCCACCCGGGCGCTGGAGACGGCGCACCCGCAACGTGCCCTGCCCGGTCGCGATCAGCAGTCCGTCCTTTTCGGTGCCCGACACTTCGCCCGGGACGGCGCCGGGAGCGGGTTCGCCGGCGACATCGGCGAGGCCGAATTTAACGGGCTGCCCGTTGAATTCCACGCTGCAGGCGGGCCAGGGAAACAAACCGTTGATCCGCGCCGCGAGCGACGCCGCCGTCGCCGTGAAATCGAGCACGCCGTCCTCTTTCTCCAGTTTGCGACAGTGGCTGACCGCGCCCTCGTCCTGCGTCGCAAATGAAAGGGTGCCGTCGCGCAGGCGCGGCAGGCAGCGTGCGACCAGGGGCACGCAGGCCGCGGACAGTTTCGCCTCGATCTCCAGCGCGGTGTCGAGCGGCGCGATGCCCACACGCTCCACGTCGGCGACGGGACCGGCGTCGAGTTTCTTCACTATGCGCATCAGGCTCACCCCGGTCTCGCGCTCGCCGCAGGCGACGGCGGTCTGGATGGGCGATGCGCCGCGATACCTGGGCAGCAGCGACGTGTGGAGGTTCAGGGTGCCGAGCCGCGGCGTGGCGATGAACTCGTCCCGCAGAATGTGGCCGTAGGCCATGACGAGCCCGACATCGGCGGCGAGCGCGGCGAGCTGCGCGCGGACCTCCTCGGTGAGTTTTTCCGGTTGGTAGACCGGCAGGCCGCGCGCGAGCGCCCAGGTCTTGATTCCGTTGGCGGTGATCTTCTGTCCGCGACCGACCGGGCGGTCGGGCTGGGTGAAAACCGCTACGACCGTCGCCACTCCGCTCCCCTCGCCCGCCAGCCACTCGAGCAGCGGCAGCGCGATGGGATCGGACCCGAGGAAGACGAGTTTCAGCGGTGTCACGTCAGTTTGGCCAGCCATGACTTAACCGCCGGCGCGAGCGAGGTGGCAAACGCGGCGGCGGTGTCCGGTTTGGCGAGTCCGTCGAACACGCCCCAGTGCTCGACATGCGTCACGCTCGCGCCCGGGGCGAGCTTCACCAGCGGGCTCAGCGTCTCGAACTCGATCATCCCGCCGTTGGTGAACGTCTCGAACGCGCACCCAAAATCCGGATACGCCGCCCCGGCGACGACGGGCGCGTATTTCACGAACGTCGTCCCCGCGAGCCAGTAGGCCGACCAGCCGGGATAGTTCGTCAGACCGAGCTTCTGCGCGGTCTTCGCCTTCGGCACGTTGAGGCCGATGAAGTCGCGGTGCAGCTCCCACGTCGGCAGCGAAAGGTCGGTGTAGCTCCACGGCACAAGCGAATACGTCGGGAGCAGATCGCCGCCGGCGTGGTCGCCCTTCGGCAGCAGCGGGAGCACGCCATAACCGCCCGGCCGGAACATCGTGAGCGCCCACGCGGCGGTCTCGACGGGCCAGAGGCCGTGATTCGTCAGGGCGTGCGTGACCTTCACCGTGCGCTCGCCGACTAACTCCAGCTTCATGGCCTTCTGCATGCCGGTCCGGGGCTCGGTCGGCTGCGCGAGCGCGATTCCCCTGGCCAGCGGTTTCACGGCGAGCGGTTCATCGTCGGCCTGGTAGGTGCGGACGATGTCCTCCGGCGAGTGCCAGAGCCGGTGGCCGCCG
>JAPLTR010000775.1 GCA_026398065.1 Verrucomicrobiota bacterium
AGCATGAAGCGCGAGGCGTCCTCGGGCAACGGTTCGGCAAAACCGAGCGGGGGGTGTTCCCGGACGACGCGGCGCACCTCGAGCGAGATGCTGCCGCCCGGGGTGAACTTCACCGCGTTGTTGACGAGGTTGACGACGACCTGGCGGAGGCGGGTGACATCGCCCAGGATCCAGCCGGGGACGTCGGGGGCGATGTGGTAGGTGAGCTCGAGCTTCTTGGAGGAGGCCTGGAGGGCGAAGAGGTCGAGCGCCTCCTCGAGGCAGAGCGAGAGCTCGAAGGGCGTGCGCTCCAGCTCCATCTTGCCGGACTCGATCTTGGAGAAGTCGAGGATGTCGTTGATGATGGTGAGCAGCGCCTCGCCGGAGGTGCGGATGGTGTTGACGAAGTCGCGCTGCTCGCCGGTCAGCGTGGTCTCCATGAGGAGGCTGGTCATGCCGATGACGCCGTTCATGGGGGTGCGGATCTCGTGCGACATCGACGCAAGGAACTCGCTCTTGGCCCGCGAGGCCTCGTCGGCCTCGGTCTTGGCGCGGCGGAGCTGGGTCTCGGTCTCGACGCGGGCGGTGATGTCGGTCTCGACGGCGATGAAGTTCTCGACCTCGCCGCCGGCGCCGCGGACGGGCTGGATCTCGAGGTGGAGGTGGTACTTGCGGCCGGACTTGGAGTAGTTGACGACGTCGGTGCTGATGCCCTGGCCGCGTGTCATGGCGCCGCGGATACGGGCCATCGTGCGGACGCTGGTGTCGGGCCCGATCATGAACTGGGCGGGGTTCTTGCCGATGACCTCGTCGAGGGAGTACTCCATGACGCGGCAGAAGGCCTCGTTGGCCCACTCGATGCGGCCGTCGGGGGAGCCGATGAGCACGGGGTTGTCGGTCTTGGAGGCGACGAGGGAGAGCTTGCGGGCCTCGGCCTGGGACTCGCGGAGGGCGAGCTCGGCCTCGCGGCGGGCGGTGATGTCCTGCACGGTGCCGATGATGCGCGTGGGCCGGCCGTCGGGGCCGGTGGCGACGGACTTGGAGCGCGTGTAGACCCAGCGCCAGTCGCCGCTGCGGGCGCGGACGCGGTACTCGGGCTCGATGAAGGTGGCGATGCCGTTGAGCTGGGATTCGGTGCGGCGGCGGTAGAGCGGGAGGTCGTCGGGATGGATGAGCGACTGCCAGGCCTCGACGGTGGAGGGCATGCGGCCGTGCTCGTAGCCGAGCATGGCCCAGAGGCCGGGGCTGTAGTAGACGTGGCCGGCGGCGACGGACCACTCGAAGATGCCGATCTGGGTGGAGTCGAGCGCGAGGCGGAGGCGCTCGTCGGAGACCTTCAGGCGGGCCTCGACGCGGCGGCGCTCCTCGTTTTCGGCGAAGAGCTTCTTGTTGGAGAGCTCGGCGGCGCGCTGGCCGGCGCGGGCGCTGCGCGCGAGGTGGAACGTGATGCCGAGGAGGATCGTGATCCCGAGGCCGGCGAGCAGGGCGAGTTCGGGGAGCAGGAGGCGGCCGTGTTCGAGCGCGCGGTCCGACGGCGTGAGGGTGAGCCGCACGAGGCGGTTGGCGATGGTGGGGGTCCAGTTGACGGTGAGGTCGTCGTGGCGGGACTTTACGTCGCCGCTGCGCCGGTAGACGTTCTGCTTGTTGATCGCGACCGCGATGTCGTAGTCGGTGCTGATGCCGGGCAGGGTCGCGATGGTGCTGGTGACGAGCGGCCGGTAGGCGTACTCGGCGCCGATGTAGCCGACGGGCCGGTTGCCGCGCAGGACAGGGGCGTAGACCACGAAGCCCTCCTCGACGGCGCCGTTGGCGCTGAGGATCTTGGTCGTGCTGGTGAGGACGGGGGCGCCGGTGCCCAGCTGGCGCGCGGCCTCGAGGGCCTCGCGGCGCTCGGGCACGGTGGTGTTGTCCAACCCGACCAGGCCCTCGTTGCCGGCCCGGGGATGGACCCACACGGTGCGCAGGGCGGGGTCGATAAACGCGAGTTTGATGCAGCCGAACTTGCCGTTCTCCTCCAGGTGGGTGGCGGCGTCCGCAGCCCAAAACGCGTTGGAGTTGTCGGCGTTGTCGTTCCAGGTGCGGGCGAGGCGCTCGACCTTGATGGTCTGCTGGTCGAAGGTGCTGCCGATCTGGAGCCCGAGCTGGGTCATCGACAGGTAGGTCCGCTGGCGGATGCTCTGGTCCTCCCGGTCGCTGAGGCCGACCCACAGGACCACGGTGAGGGTGAGGCACCCGATGACGGCGGGCATGGGGGTCCACGAAGGCGGGCCGCCCTCGACGCGGACGCTTTCGCGCCAGGCGAGGAAGATCAGCGAGAGGCCGAGGAGAAACAGGCAGGTGGCGGAGGCCGGGGTGGTGGCGGTGGCGGTGCCCCAGTTGAAGACGTTGGGCAGGTCCGCCATGTAGCCGAGCAGGGTGGAGAGACCGGCGGAGGCGAGGACGGAGCCGGAGATCGCCTCGGCGAAGAGCCGGGAGCGGGTGCCGCGGTCGAAGGCGCGCCAGCCGAGGGTGAGTCCGGCGAGGACGAGGCAGCAGGCCTCCAGCGCGGACATCCGTCCGGCCATTTCGGTGGAGAAGAGCAGGTGGTCGCGGACGAGCAGCTCGTCAATATAAAGGCTGCGATGGGCGAGATGCTCGATGAGGGTGAGGCCGCCGATGACCACGGGAACGCCGGCGAGGAGGGCGAACCGGCCGCGTCCCAGGCAGACGAGCAGCAGGGCGCAGCCGAGGGCCAGGAAGCCGAGGGCGGCGTTGGCCTTCATCGGCGCCGTGTTGGGCATCGGCTGCAGGAGTTCGTCCAGATGCAGCCACCAAGCCAGCAGGGTGACGGCTCCCACCAGGGCAATCACTCCCGCTAGCGTGAGGGATGCGCGCTCCAGCCACGTGCGGCGGGGCAATGTGGTGAGTGAATCCATTAAGGCTTTCTCCCTAGTAAGAGGCCGGGGCGGGTGCGGGGCAATGCGTTTTCCTTGCGACAAGGCGGGGCCATGGCCGGGACGGGCGGTCGGCAGGGACCGGACCCCGGGAGAGAGGTGACCGCGGGTAGCGGGAGAGGATGGGATCCGAGAGGTTGGATTTGGTCGGAGGGGTTTGGATGCGGTGCGATCAGGCCGATCTGGCGGGTGGCCAGGCGGGGCCGGGAGCCCAACCGGTGGTGGTGAGGGCAAGGGGAATAATCGGATTCTGGCGGGCGGAATGAAGGGGAGAGGTATCTGGGGCCGGGACGCCTGCCGGCCGGGTCCGGAGGCGAGGGCCGGGGAGGTTGGATTTACTTGGATTTGGTCGGATTTTCCCCGGTCCGGCCGCGGGATAACCGGGCGGTGTGCATCGGGACCGAGGCTCTTTTCGCGGATATCGCGGATGGGCGCGGATCAGGGCAGGAAAGCAATGGCCCGGGGATGGAGGTGCGTCGCATCAAGCCGGACTTTCCGGGTGATCCGCGGGAGGCAGGATCGGGTTGGATGGGGTGCGTGGAGGTTGGATTTACTTGGATTTGGTCGGATTCGGCGAGGCGAGGGGGTAAGGGAAGGTGGAGGGGCGGCAACGGAGGGGAGGCGACCCGGCGGGTGAAACGCGGATCGATCGGAGCGGGTGGGGGCGGTCCGGCGCGAAGCGGGTGAACCGGGGAGAGGTTGGATTTGGTCGGATTCACTTGGATAGGGCGCGATCGGGTCGA
>JAPLTR010000048.1 GCA_026398065.1 Verrucomicrobiota bacterium
GGCAAGGCTGCCCCAAAGTCCGCCACGCCCGAGGAGACGATCGTACTCGGCTCCTTCACCGTCACCGCCGACCGCGAGATGAGCGCCCAGGCCGTCTCCATGAACGAGCAGCGCAACGCACCCAACATCAAGAACGTCGTCGCGCTCGACGAGTTCGGCAACCGCGGCTCGGAGAACATCGGCGAGTTCCTGCTCTTCCTGCCCGGCGTGTCGATCGCCACCTCCGGCCCCGAGGCCACCACGGTCTCGCTGCGCGGGTTTCCCGGCAACAATTCCGGACTGACGATCGACGGCGCCGACACGCCGGCGACCTTCAATGGCAACAGCCGCGCGCTCGATCTGCGCGAGGTGCCGATGAACAATGTCTCCCGCGTGGAGGTCACCAAGGTGCCCACCCCCGACATGCCCGCCTCCGGCCTCGGCGGCTCGATCAACCTGATTTCCCGCAGCGGCTTCGAGGCCAAGGCCCCGAAGCTCACGCTGAACGCCTACACGATGTTCAACAACCACAACGGTCTCACCTTCGACGGCGGCCACCGCAATGCCGACCCGACCACGAGCGCCGACTACGTGCATCCGTCGTTCGACTTCAGCTATCTCTATCCCATCAACCGCAACCTCGCGATCACGGTCGGCGGAGCGAAGACCTGGCGCGCGAAGCCGATGGAGACCGGCACCAAGGACACCGACGAGAGCGCGACGTGGGACCTCGTCAAACTGGTCCAGACCACCAGCCAGTGGAACAGCCTGGCCCAGATCACCAAGACCATGCAGGGACAGGCGGGCGTGGACTGGCGCATCAATTCCAAGGATACGGTCTCGGCCAACGTGCAGTACCGTAAATATGACCTCGCGATCACCCGCAGCGTGCTGGGCTTTGCGTATGGCACGGGCGTGACCGGCAGCAACACGTTCTCCCAGGGCGCGAGCACGGGTGTCGGCACGGTCACCATGAACGGCAGCGGCGAGAACGTGGAGGGCATCACGCAGACGAAGCTCTACAATCTCAAGTACCGACACCGCGGCGACACGTGGCGCTTCGACACGGCCGGCTCCTACTCGACGTCGGCCTCGAACCGGCCCGACATCGACAACGGCTACTTCAACACCACCCCCTCGACCCTCGCCAACGTCATCATCCGCGGCGATAACCTCCAAAACCAGAGCGGCCTCATCCCCACGAAGTACACCGTCACGGACCGCACCGGCAAGCCCATCAACTTTCTCGACGGCGCCAACTACTCGATCAACACAGTCAACACCAACCAGGCCGACTGGAACTCCCAGATCTACAACCTGCGCGCCGATCTCGCCCGCGAGTTCGACGGGCCCCTGCCGTTCACCCTGAAGGTCGGCGGAGCCAGCAACACGCTGCAGAACGACCAGCGCCGTCACCCGACCACGTGGAATTTCCGGCCGAACGGAGCCAGCGACGTGACCTCCCGGATGGCGGGCAACTTCGACGTGTTCGACCAGGCGTTCAACGATGACGGCCCGACCCTCTACGGGGAAAAGGTCCGTTGGATCAGTGGCAAGAAGCTCTACACCCTCTATCAGAAGAATCCTTCGTGGTTTGTCCCGGTCGATGCCACGAGCTGGCAGAACTATGTGACCAACTCACGGTCCCTCACCGAGCGGGTCACGGCGGCGTACGTCCGCGGCGACCTGCGCCTGCTCAACAACCGCCTGTGGCTCGTGGGCGGCGTACGGTTTGAGCGCACCGACGACATCGGCGCGAGCGCGCCGCCGTCTCTGACCGCAACTACAGCAGCTACTACCCGAGTGTGAATGCGAGCTACAACCTCACCGACAACCTGGTGCTGCGGGCCGCCTACGCGGTCACCATCGGCCGGCCGGACATCAAGTTCATCATCCCGGGCACCTCGATCTCCGCCGGCGACGCCGCCAATCCGACCATCACGGTCAACAACGTCGGTCTGAAGCCGTGGACCGCGACCAACTACGACCTCTCGCTCGAGAGCTACCAGATCAAGGATGGCTTCGGCTCCATCGGCGTGTTCCAAAAGGACATCAAGGACTTTTTCGAGGTGGTGAACACCCAGGCCACCCCCGCGCTGCTGGAACAGTACGGCCTCGGCGGCGACTCCTCGCTGGAGAACTACACGATCAGCACCCGCAGCAACGGCGGCGACGCCAAGATCACCGGCATCGAGTTCAGCTACCGCCAGGCCCTGACGTTCCTGCCGAACTGGGCGCGGGGCTTTCAAGTATTCGTCAATGCGACGAAGCTCCGGTTGCAAGGCGCCAACACCGCGGATTTCTCCGGGTACACCCCGAAGTCGGCGGCCGGCGGCGTCAGCTACGCCCGCAACAAGCTCACGCTCAAGTGGACCGTCAGCTACACCGGAGATATCAACACCGGTCTGGTCGCCGCCAGCGCGACCATCCCGGCCAACACTTACGCCTATCAGGGCAAGCGCACGCGCGTCGGCCTCGATGCCACCTACCAGGTGACGCGCCGCTACACCGTGTACGCCTCGGTCATGGACCTGAATGGGTTCGTGCAAAACCTCCAGCGGTACACCGACGGCACGCCGGACTACGCCAAGGGCACGCGCCGCCAGGAACTCGGCTTTTACACCAACATCGGCGTCCGCGCCAACTTCTGATCGCCCGTTCCCTTCCCATGCGCCCCCTGGTCTCCCGACTCCTGTTCTGCGCCGCCGCCCTCCTGCCGTCGTGGCCGCTCGCCGCGGCGGACGGCGCGGCGGCGGAGTCGGACCGGGCGTGGCGCCGTCGGGCGGCGGACCGCCCGCGCCGCATCTTGTTCAACAACGACGGCAACGATCCGGTCACCGCGATCAAGCGCCCTTCGGTCGAGGACATGCTCGCCGTGCGGACGGCGCCGCTGGCGGGCACGCAGGTCGATGCGATCTTCTACTGCACGTTCTGCGCGGGTTTCGGCAACTTCACCCATCTCACCAAAATCGGGCAGGTCCACACCTCGAAGGCCGACCGCTTTGAGCACAACCAGATGGAGGCCTTCGCCGCCGCGGGGATCGACCCGTTGCGGGTCATGACGGATTTCGCGCATCAGAACCGCATGGAGCTGTTCTGGTCGTTTCGGATGAACGACACGCACGACGGCGGCGCCTCCGGGCAGGGGCCGGTGCTGTTTGCGGCGAACCGGCTCAAGACGGCGCATCCCGAGTATCTGCTCGGAGGATACCGCGAAAAGCTGAAACACGGCTCGTGGTCCGGCGTGAACTACGCGCTGCCCGAGATCCGCGAGCTCGCCTTCCGCTACGTTGAGGAGGTCTGCCGCAACTACGACGTGGACGGCGTGGAGCTCGATTTCTTCCGCCACCCGGTCTTTTTCAAGTCCACCACCCGCGGCGAGCCCGCCACCGCCGAGGAAATTGCCGGGATGACGGCGATGATGCGTCGCATCCGCACGATGGCCGACGACGTGGGGCGGAAGCGCGGCCGGCCCATCTTGCTCGCCGCCCACGTGCCGGACTCGGCCGCATATTGCCGCGCCATCGGCCTCGATCTTGAGCGCTGGCTGGCGGATGACCTCTTCGATGTCCTGGTGCCGGCCGGTTATTTCCAACTCAACGACTGGGAAACCAGCGTCGCGCTCGGCCACCGTTACGGCGTGAAGGTCTATCCGTCCCTCGACGAGACACGCCTGCGCGACGAGGCCGCCGTCAATCTCCGCATGACCGACCTCGGCTACCGCGGTCGCGCCGCCAATGTCTGGTCCTCGGGCGCGGACGGCATTTATCTGTTCAATTTCTTCGAACCAAAAAGCCCACGCTGGCGTGAACTCGGCGATCCCCGCGGCCTGGCCCGCCTCGACAAGGACTACTTCGCCTCGTTTCGCGGGGTCGGTGTCGCGGCTGGCGGTAACCTGCCGTTCCCCACCTACCAGATGATCGAGACGCTCAATCCCACCCGCCCGAACACCGTGGCGCCCGGCGGCGCCGCGAGCGCCCGGCTGCGGGTGGGGGAGGACCTCAAGGCGGCCGGCGACGTGAGGCTCACGCTCCGGCTGCAGTTTGGCTCCGCCACCGCACAGCCGGTCTCGATCAAGCTGAATGGCAAATCCCTTCCGGTCCAGCGGACCGACCAGGACTGGATCGAATGTGCGCCCACCCCGGCCGACGTTCGACGGGGATTCAACGACGTGGAGGTCGCGCTTGCGCCGTCGGCGACGAAACCAGTCAAATGGCTCGACGTCATGCTCACCGTGCGGCACCCCGCCTCGCGCTAACCCATCGGCCATGTCTCCCGCGCTCCATCGTCTGATTCCGCTGCTCGCCGCCCTGTTGCTCGCCGGACGCGGGGCCGGCGCGGAGTTGTCGGCCGAGGCCGGCGCCCAGCATGTCGCATTTCCCGATCCTCGCCTGACCGTGAGCGGGCTCGCCTGGTTCAAGGAGGAGTCGCCGGTGCTCCGCCGCCTGCCCACGCGGCTCCAGGCCTCGTTCCCTTCGAAAGTATGGTCGCTGGCGGCTGCGCCCAGCGGAGGCCGCATACGTTTCTCCACGGATTCCCTGACGGTGGGAGTCGTCGCCCAGAGCACGCCAGGCACGACGCCAGTCCATGTCACCGCCATCGCGCAAAGCGGCTTCGATCTCTACGTCGATGGCGTTTACACCGGAAGCGTGGCGCCGGACGCGAAGGGCGAGATCCGGCATCAGTGGACCGTCGGCACGGAGGCGAGGCTCCGCGAAATCACGCTCTATCTCCCCATGGGTCGGGCCATCGCCGTCAAGGAGTTCATCCTCGCCGCTGGCGCGGTCGTGCAGCCGCCGCGCCCCTTCGCCCTGGCCAAGCCGGTGGTGTACTACGGCTCGAGCATCACGCAGGGGATCGCCGCCTCCAATCCCGGCGCGATCTACCAGGCGCAGCTCAGCCGCTGGCTGAACGTCGATTTCGTGAACCTCGGTTTCAGTGGCAACGGCTTTGGCGAACCGGCGCTCGCCTCGGCGGTCGCCGAGGTCGAGGCATCGTGCTACGTCTTCGACTACTGGGCGAATCCCAGCACCGCGGTCTATCGCGACACGTTGCCGAAGTTCATCGAAATCCTGCGGGCGAAGCACCCGCTCACACCGATCATCGTGACCGGCCCCTACTATAATCCGTCCGAGGAACTGCCCGGTGAGGCGGGTGCCCGACAGATCGAGAAACGCGTGGTGGCCCGGGAATTCGTCGCAGCCCGCCGGGCGGCGGGCGATGCGCAGATCTTCCATGTCGACGGTCTTGAGATGATCTCGAAGGCGCAGGCCGACGGCCTGGTCGACGGACGTCACGCCAACTCGCTGGGCTTCTACTTTTGCGCCCGGGGCCTCGAACCTCACTTGCGCCGCGCCCTCGGGTTTCCGCCGCTCGTGACGCCGCGAAACTGAACCTCTCAGCTCGGTCGTATCCACCACCTTTATGCGCCTCCCATTCCTGCTTGGTCTCCTTGCCCTCTGTCTCCCGCTCCACGCCGCCGCGCCCGTTGAGAAAACGGACGTCTTTGTCTCCGGCACGGACGGCTACCACACCTATCGCATTCCGGCCGTGATCAAGGCCGCCAACGGCTCGCTGCTGGCCTTCTGCGAAGGCCGCAAGGTCGCGGGCGGCGATTCGGGCAACATCGATATCCTCGTGAAACGCTCGACCGACGGCGGCCGCACGTGGGGTTCCGCGCAGGTGGTCTGGGACGACGAGGCGAACACCTGCGGCAATCCCTGTCCCGTGCTCGACGAGTCCACGGGCACGCTCTGGCTCCTCCTGACCCACAATCTCGGCACCGATCACGAGAAGGAAATCGCCGCGCGCACCGCCAAGGGCACGCGCACCGTGTGGCTGGCCAGTTCGACCGACCACGGCGCCACGTGGACGAAGCCCGTTGAGATCACCTCCACCACCAAGGATCCGTCGTGGACGTGGTACGCCACCGGTCCGGGCAACGGCATCCAGATCAAACAGGGCCCTCACGCCGGGCGGCTCGTCGTACCTTGTGACCACAACTACGACGATCCCGCCGACCCGAAGAAACACATCTCGGGTTGGTCAACGAATGCCAGGTCGCGGAGTTGTTCGACAGCCGCGGCACCCTGCTCATGAACATGCGGTCCAACACCGGTCGCAATCTCCGCGCCGAATCGACCAGCACCGATGGCGGTGCGACCTGGACGCCTCCCGCCGACTCCGCGACGCTCATCGAGCCGGTCTGCCAGGCGAGCCTGATTCGCCATGAGCCCGGCCTGCTGGTGTTCTCCAACCCCGCTGCCAAGACGCGCATCCAGCTCACCGTGCGCGCCAGCGCCGACAACGCGAAGACCTGGCGCGACGTCGCCTTACTCCACGCAGGCCCCTCGGCCTACTCCAGCCTCGTTTCGCTGGATGCCGACACCGTCGGCTGTTTCTACGAAAATTGGGAGAAGCGTCCCTACGAGCGCATCACTTTCGCGCGCGTCGCGCTCGCCCCCGCGAAATAACTCCGCTCCCGTACCCGCCTTTTCTTTCTTCCTTCCATGCAAAATCGATTCCGCGGCCTGATCGCCGCACCGTTCACGCCCTTCAAAGCCGACCGTTCGGTCAATCTCGCGGTCATCCCGACCTACGCCCGTTTCCTCCGGGAAAACGGCGTGGCCGCGGCCTTCGTCTGCGGGACGACGGGCGAGGGGCTCTCGATGACGCTCGAGGAGCGCCTGGCCGTCTCTGAGAAATGGGTGCAGTCCAGCGATGCCCGCCTGCCCATCATCGTTCACGTCGGCCACACCTGCCTCGAGGACGCCCGCAAGCTCACCGCCCATGCCCAGAAGATCGGCGCCGCCGCGGTGTCCGCTCTCGCCCCGTGTTTCTTCAAGCCGCGCAACACCGACGAACTGGTCGACTGGTGCGAGGCCGTCGCCTCGGCGGCGCCCTCGCTGCCGTTCTACTACTACAACATCCCCTCGATGACGGGCGTGACGCTGCCCGTCGCCGAGTTTCTGGCCAAGGCCGCGGACCGCATCCCGACGCTCGTCGGCGTGAAGTACACCTACGAGGACTTCCCCGACTACAAGGCGTGCGTGAAGATCGCGGACGGTCGTTTCGACCTCCTCTTCGGGCGCGACGAACTCCTGCTCGAGGGCACGAAGGCCGGCGCCCTCGGGGCCGTGGGCAGCACCTACAACTACGCCGCACCGATCTACCTGCGGATTCTCGAGGCGCTCAAGGGCGGCAACGAGGCCAAAGCCCGCGTGCTGCAGGACACCGCCATCAAGATGATCGCCATCTGCAATGGACAGGGCGTCACCCACCTGGCCGCGTCGAAAGCCCTCATGACGATGCTCGGCGTCGACTGCGGTCCGGTGCGGCTGCCGCTCGTGCAGCCCAACGCGGCGCAACTCGCGACGATGCGCGCCCAGCTCACCGAAATCGGATTCTTCGATTTCGCCTGCCGTCCGGTCTGAGTCCGTCGGTGGCGGACCGGACCTCCGGCGATCGCTGCGTCCCGTGAAAATCCTGCTCGCACTCGGCGTCGCGCTCATGGCCTCGCTCCCGGCAACGGGAGCCGAGGTCGCGCGGCCCAACGTGCTCTTCATCGCCGTCGACGACCTGCGGACCAACCTCGGATGTTACGGCGATGCGGTGGCCACCACGCCGAACATCGATGCGCTGGCGACGCGGGGGGGTCGCTTCACGCGGGCCTATTGCCAGGAGTCCGTGTGCAATCCTTCGCGTCAGTCGCTGCTCACCGGCCGCCGACCTGACACGATCCGGGTGTGGGACCTGAAGACCCACTTCCGGCAAACCTCGCCCGGCGTCGTCACGCTGCCGGAGCATTTCAAGACCCACGGGTACTTCGCGCAGTCCTTCGGGAAGATCTTTCACGGCGAGGCGCCGATGGCCGATCCCCGCTCGTGGAGCGTGCCCGAGCAACTGGAGTACATCGCGAAACGGGACGACTACCAGCTGCCGGAAAATCGCGAGCCGCGGCGCACGCAAAAGGCCGCCGCCACCGAGTTCCAAGGTGAGTCGGACGACGATTATCCGGATGGAAAAGTGGCCGCCGGCGCCGTCGCGGCCCTCCGCGGTTTCGCCACGACCAGAACCGGCCAGCCGTTTTTCCTCGCCGTCGGTTTCATGAAGCCGCATCTGCCGTTTACGGCCCCGAAGCGGTACTGGGACCTCTATGACCGCGTGGCGATTCCGCCTCCGGCGCAGCCGGCCCCGCCCCGCGGGGCGCCGGCGCTCGCCCTGCACGATTCTACCGAACTCCGCGGCTACTACGACATGCCGAAGGTGGAGGCGTTTACTGCGGCGGCGACGAGTTTCACCGATGCCCAGGTGGGACGCGTGATTGCGGAACTCACCCGCGTCGGCCTCGCCGCCAACACGATTGTCGTACTCTGGTCCGACCACGGCTTTCACCTCGGCGAGCACGGTCTTTGGGCGAAGACGACGAACTACGAATCCGACACGCGCGTGCCCCTGATCTTCGCGCGTCCCGGCACCGCGACCGGCGGAACTGCCTGTCCCAGTTTGGTTGAGTTACTGGATGTCTTTCCCACCTTGGTTGACCTGTGCGGTCTTCCGCCTCCGTCTGGATTGGAAGGCGTGAGCCTGAAAACCTGGCTCGACCATCCCGCCGCTCCCGGACGCCCGGCGGCGTTCAGCCAGTTTCCGCGCCCGTGGACCTATCGCGCCGAACCCGCCCACATGGGCTACGCGGTCCGGACCGCGACCCACCGTTATGTGGAGTGGCGGCGGTTCGGCACCCGCAACGTCGTGGCCCGGGAGCTCTACGCCTATCAGGGCGAAGAGTTGTTCGAGTCGGAGAACCTGGCCGAGCGGCCGGACGAGATGGAGCGACTCCGGTCGATGGCGGCCTTGCTGCCGACTGGTGCGAGTGGCGGAACGGGACGCGTCCCCTGAACTTCGGTCGGACCCTCGCGAGGTCGGTTATTCGCCCCGGGCCGGCACAGAGGCCGAACCGCCAGAAGTGAACTTGGGTAACAGCGGCGGCGGAGCGCGGAGCGCGGGGCTGCGGTTGAGCAACTGGAGCAGCGCGCCGAGCATTTTTTTTGCGAAGGTATGCGGATCCAGCACGTAGCGCGCGGGCGCCGGCGCGAGCGAGGCGAGGAAAGGATCGTCGTCGCGGGAGATGAGCGAGATGTCCTGCGGCACGCGCAGGCCACGTTGCGCGAGCAGACTCACGGTCGAGAGGTAGGCGTAGGAGTTGCACACCACGAGGGCGGTGGGCGGGCTCTTCCGGTCGAGCAGGCGCTTCAAGGCCCGGGCGACCGACTCGACGTCGTCGCGGTGGTAGGCGATCTCCGTCGTCGTGTCCGATTGCGACGACGCTTTCACGCCCTCGATGAAGCCCAGTTCGCTGTCGACGTCGCCCGCGCGGGGGGATTCGCGGTTGAGCAGCGCGAGGCGGCGGTGGCCGAGACGGAGCAGGACGCCGGCGGCGTGGCGGCAGATCGCGCGGTAGTCGAGATCGTAGTGGGGCAGCCGGATGTCGGGAAACGTGGAGCCGGCCACGAGGCAAGGCACGCCGCGACGCGCAAACCAACGCTGCATCGATTCGGAGGACAGCGTAAGGACCCAGGCGCCATGGGTATTTTGCTCGACGAGACGCTCGAGGGCGCGGGCGGGGTTCGTCTGATAATACTGGCGGCCCTCATGGATCCGCAGGCGATAGCCCTCCTCGATGAGCAGGTCCTTGAGTTCGTCAATCCAGAGCGCGATCAGAGGACGGAGCCGTCCGATGGGCTCGGGGATGAGCAGACCGACGGTCTTGGGCTGATCTTGCAGGGACGGCACGCGGGAGACACCGACGATGCGGTTGCCCAGTCCGCGGACGGGTTCGATGAGCCCGTCCCCCTTCAGCTGCTCGAGGGCCGCGCGCACGGTGTTGCGGCTGGCCTGCACGGTGCGGCTCAGCACGCGTTCGCTGGGCAGCCAGCCGTTCCATGTGCCTTTGCCGAGTTCGGCCCGCAACTGCGCCGCGATCTGGCTGGCGACCGTGCGATGGGGAATGAGCGTCATGGGTGCGGAGGAACCAAACCCACACTCACGCGATTCCGAAAAAAATCACGCCGTAAAAAACTCGGGCAGTTCGGCGCGCGCGGCAGTCGCAATCCGCCCGACCAACTCAGGCGAGGCGCTGCGGTACGGCCAGCGCAGGCGCGGCGTGAGGCCGGGCAGCCAGCCGCCGGCGACCGCCGCGGCCTTGTCCGCCGCCATGTTGGCGAGACCGTGCTCCGTGATGAGAGGGGCGACGTTGCGCTGCCAGAACGGAAGGATGCGCTCCTGCCACCGCAGGCCGGCGCCGGGGTCACTG
>JAPLTR010000311.1 GCA_026398065.1 Verrucomicrobiota bacterium
CAAGATCGTGCTGCTGCCGGCCGACTACGTGGGCGAGCCCGCGGCCGGCCAGCTGTTCCTCCTCGTCGACAGTCCGTCGGTGGCGCTGGCCCGCATTTGTGCGCGGATCGAGCAGTCTCTCTGGCCGAAGCCCGCCGCGGGCATTCATCCGTCGGCCTGCGTTGCACCGGGCGCTCAAATCGCCCCCACGGCCACGGTGGGGCCGCTCTGCGTCATCGAGGAGGGAGCGGTGGTCGGCGAGCGCGCCCATCTTCAGGCGCAGGTTTTTGTTGGGCGCAACGCCCGCATCGGCGAGGATTGCTGGCTCATGCCCGGCGTCATTCTGGCCACCGAGTGCGTGCTCGGACGGCGTGTGCGCCTTCAACCTGGCGTGGTGGTCGGATCCGACGGCTTTGGCTACGAATTCGTCAAGGGCCGTCACGAAAAGGTCCCCCAGGTCGGCCACGTCCTCATCGCTGACGACGTCGAGATCGGTGCCAACACCACCCTCGACCGCGCGCGCTTCAGCCGCACCGAGGTGGGTGAGGGGACCAAGATCGATAACCTCGTCCAGATCGCCCACAACGTCATCATCGGGAAGCACTGCCTCGTCTGCTCGCAGGTCGGCATCTCGGGCAGCACGACCCTGGAGGATTACGTGGTCCTCGGCGGCCAGGCCGGACTCGGCGGCCACATCACGATCGGCAAGGGCGCGAAGGCGGGCGGCCAGGCCGGCATCACCTCCGATATTCCTGCCGGAACTTTCGTCAACGGCACGCCCGCCGTTCCCTTCCAGATGGAGCGCCGCCTCGCGATTTTGCACCAGCGCCTCCCCGACCTCTTCAAGCGCGTGGACGCCCTCGAGTCCCGAAAGTAGGCCGTAGGGCGTCTGTCTTGCAGACGCTTTGGTACGACTGCCCCAGAGCGGCGTGTGCGATACAGACGCCTCGTCTGCTTGGTCGCCGCACGTCTTGCGGTCGGCCGTATCGCCACCGCGTTGTGACGTGCCCGTCACCGTCACGAAGAAAAGTCTTCCGCCCCGCGCGGTTCCCCCCCACCTTGCCGCTCCATGAGCGAATCGCGGCTGAAAATCTTCACGGGTAACTCCAATCGCCCTCTCGCAGAGGAAATGTGCCGTTCCATCGGCGAGCCGCTCGGCGAGGCCACGGTCACCAGTTTTCCCGACGGTGAGTCCTTCGTGAAGATCAACGAGAACGTCCGCGGCCACGACGTCTACATCATCCAGTCGACGTGCCCGCCCACGAATCACCACCTCGTGGAGCTGCTCATCATGATCGACGCCGCGCGCCGTGCCTCGGCCCAGCGCATCACCGCGGTGCTGCCCTTTTACGGCTACGCCCGCCAGGACCGCAAGGACCAGCCGCGCGTGCCGATCACGGCCAAACTCGTCGCCAACCTGATCGTCTCCGCCGGGGCGAACCGTGTCCTCACGATGGATCTGCACAGCCAGCAGATCCAGGGCTTCTTCGACATCCCGGTGGATCATCTCTTCGCCTCGCCGGTGTTCTTCGAGCACTTCTCCAAGACCAAGCGTGAAAACCTGGTCGTGTGCTCCCCCGATGTCGGCGGCATGAAGATGGCCGCCGCCTACGCCGACGTGCTGGGCGCCGGCCTCGCCTTCGTCGCCAAAAAGCGCAAGAGCGCTACCAAGGTCGAGGCGATCAACGTCGTCGGCGAGGTCGCCGGCTGCGATGTGCTCCTCGTGGACGACATCACCGAGACGGCCGGCACCCTCTGCGCCGCCGCCAAGCTGCTGCGCGAACACGGGGCCCGCAGCGTGCGCGCGGCCGTCAGCCACTGCATTCTCAACGAGGTCGCGATCGAGCGGCTCAAGAGCGGTCTGATCGACGAGCTCATCACGACCAACTCCACGCCGAACACCAACACCCACGGCCTCCCCATCACCGTGCTCAGCATCGCGCCGCTCCTCGGCCAGGCGATCCAGCGCATCAACAGCAACGAGAGCGTCACCAGTCTTTTCCGCATCAAGGGTTTTTAAGGCGCTGGCCGGACCCGCGCGGGGCCGGCCGGGCGGGTCCGATTCGTCCCCGGGATCGTCGCGGGAGATTTGCGCCGGGGAACAGGACCGTCCATCACTGTGTCCTGTCGCCGTCTCTCCATGAAATCCACGCTTCTCTCCTCCGCCCTGATTTTCGCACTCCTCGCGGTCGGACCCGCGCCCCTCGGGGCCGCGGCCAAGGGGACCAAAGACGCCAAGGACGGCAAGTCCGCCCCGGCCGCCACGCCGAACAAGAAGCCTGAGCTGCTGCTCGACCTCACACCGGTTTCCGCCGGCAAGGCCAACGTCCTCACCAGCTACGCCGACGTCGTCGAGCCCGTGCAGAAGGCCGTCGTCTCGATCTACTCCACGAAGATCATCAAGGAGCGCATGATGGTGAATCCGCTCCTGCGCCAGTTCTTCCCCGGCCTGCAGGACCAGGAGCGCGAGAGCAAGCAGGAGGGCATGGGCTCCGGCGTGATCGTCTCCCCCGACGGCTACATCCTCACCAACAACCACGTCGTCGAGGGCGCCGACGAGCTCAAGGTTTCCCTCGCCGACGATCGCGAATTTGTCGCCAAGGTGATCGGCACCGATCCGAAGACCGACGTGGCCGTCATCAAGATCGAGTCCGAAAAACTTCCCGTCGTGGTCCTCGCCGATAGCGAGAAGCTCCGCGTGGGCGACATCGTGTTCGCCGTCGGCAATCCCCTCGGCGTCGGCCAGACCGTCACCATGGGCATCGTCTCCGCCAAGGGCCGCAACAAGGTCGGCATCCTCGACGGCGGCTACGAGGACTTCATCCAGACGGACGCCGCGATCAACATGGGCAATTCCGGCGGCGCCCTCGTCGACGCCAAGGGCCGTCTCGTCGGCATCAACAGCGCGATCCTCTCGCCCTCGCGCGGCAACATCGGCATCG
>JAPLTR010000629.1 GCA_026398065.1 Verrucomicrobiota bacterium
AGGGCAGACCCGAGGTGATGTCGCGCCCGGCGGAGCGGTACGCCTGGTGGACCGCGGCGAGGCAGAGGCCGTCGTTGGGGCGGTCGTCGCCGATCGCGGCGATGTACGCGCCGAAGCTGCGCAGCTCCGAGGCGGAGATCATGCGCGGCCGGCCGGTGAATTCGTCGAGGGCGCGGCCGGGGGCGAGGACGACCTCGAGGCGCTTGCCGGCCCACGCGGCGTCGATGGCGAGGTTGATGATCTCGCGGTGGGAGGCGCCCTGGAAGTCGCGCCAGGACAGCGTGACCTGCACCGTGTCGCCGGCGCGCGCGCTGGCGCGGGAGAGCTGGAACTGCTCGATCACGACCAGGGGGTTTTCGGCGAGCGGCTCGACGGTGAACACCACGCGGTCGGGAAACGTCTTTTCGTAGGGATTCTGCAGATTGGCGGCGAGCCCTTGGATAAACTCGTTGAGGCCCTGCGCGAAGCCCTGCGGGCCGGCGTAGAGGACGCTGGTGGCGAGGGTCTGCGCGGCGGGAAACGTGATGTTGCCGCGGAGCCGGAAGCCGTTGGCGAGGCCGGCGTCGTTGGCGCCCATGATGGCCTGCGTGACGCCGGCGGCGACGATCGCGGGCGTCAGCTGCGCCTGGCGCGCGACCGAGAAACGCAACGTGCGCGGGGCGCTGCCGAGGGGGGCCACCGTGACCTCGACGTCCGTCATGGCCGGGCCGGGCCCGAGCGTGCCGGAGACGGCGGAGAGGCGGTCCTGGGAAATCGTGCCGATGACCGCGCCGGTGTTGGCGATCTTCACGGACGACATGGAGGACGGGAGGATCGTGACGATCTCGGCGGCGCACATGGGCAGGGCGACTTCGCCGAGGGACAGCATCGGGTGGCCGAACGCGGTGACGCGGTCGCCGTCCAGTCGCGAGACCGTGCCGGTGCCCGCGAGCGTGATATCGCCGGTCGCGACGGCGACGGAGACGGCGCCGCCGGGGCGGAGCGGGGGCGGAGGCGTGGACGTGGCCGACTGGGTGTTGAGCGACGCGGACTGCGTGCTGCCGCCGAGGGCGGTGGCGCTCAGGCCGAGGGCGGCGAGGCGGGGGGCGAAGAGTTCGGCGACGGCGGGGCTCAGGCCGGTGAACGTAAACGCGGGCTGGAGCGGGGTCGCGCCGCTGGAGTTGACCGAGGTGGGCTGGGCGCTGAGGCGCGGCTCGTTGGTCGTGGTGCCCGGCGGCGCCGAGGAGGGCGGCGTGGGCAGCGCCGAGGAGGACGGGAGAACTTTTTCCCGGACCTCCGCGAGGTCGGCGGCGGGCGTGAAACCGGCGTAGCGCACGGTCTCGAAACGCTGGATCTGATAACTGAGCGCGCCGGCGAGCTTGCCGTCGACGTAGAGGGGGCTGCCGCTCATGCCGGCGACGGCGCCCATCTTCTGGACGCGTTCGTCGGTGAGTTCGCAAATGATCAGGGACTTGCCGGGACCGAGGGCGTTGCGGATGACGCCGGTGACCTCGACGGCGAACGGCTCGGGCTCCGTGCCGCGGAACACCGTCCATACCTCACCGCGCTGGCCGGGCTTGAGATCGTCGAGGGCCATGGAGGCGCCGCCCGCGGGCTGGGTGGCGGCGGGGAGCACCGGGACGGTAACAAGGGCGGCGAGCGCGAAAATCAGACGGTTTTTTTGAAAAAGAGGCATGAGCTTGTGTCCAATGGACGGTGCGTCCGCCGAATGACAATCAAAGTTCCGCGATTGCTTGCGACATGATTTCGCAGGCCCGGGCGATGGCGGGGCCCTCATGGGCGGTACTGAGGAAGCCGGCCTCGTAGGCGCTGGGCGCGAGGTAAACGCCCCGGGCGAGGCAGTTATGGAAG
>JAPLTR010000323.1 GCA_026398065.1 Verrucomicrobiota bacterium
GAGGGCGTTGCCGATGATGATGGGCTCGACGGGGGTCTTCGTGTCCTCGTGCAGCCGCGCCATGAGCACCGAAAGGAGGCACGCGCTCGCCAGCACGCTGGCGAAGAACCACTGAAACAGGCCCGCGTCGATGCCCGGCGAACCGTCCGGACCGGGGTGCTTGAGCACGAGCCCCCAGAGGATGGGCGCGCACCCGCCGATGCACGAGGTCGCCGCACTGTGGATCGAGACAAAGAGGGCGCGCTCGCCGTCCGGGGCGACCTTGGGGAGATAGTTCAGGTTCGCGATCGTCCACGACACCGCGCCGAGGCCGATGAAAAAATAAATCGCGAACATCGTGGTCATCCCGCCGACAAGGTGCCGCAGGTAGAGCCACCAGAACACCGCGACCAACGCCGTGAGCCCGAGCGTCACGAGGAAAAACGGCCGCGCGCCCGTCAGGTCGATCCGCCGGCGCAGCAGCCACGCGCCGGCGATCACCCCGCTGTAGCGGAGCACCTCGAACTGCATGATCTGGCCGGCGGTGAGGTGGGCCCCGACCTTGAGGTAGTACGCGGCGAACGGCGGGATCGGCGTCGTGATGACCGTGTACCATACGGCCAGCCAGAGGTAGTGCCGGAACGGTGACGGCGAAAACAGGTGGCGCGGCGTGTCGCGCAGGACCGACGCGAGGCTGATCGAGGCGGGCCGGGCGATGTCGGGAAGCCGCTTGAGGGAATAGTAGCTGAGGGTGGAGCCGGCGAGGGCGAGGACATACTGCGCGAGCAGCGCGGTGTAGATCGGCAGGAGCGCGAACAGCGCCGAGCACGCCACCAACGTGCCGACGCCCGCGATGCCGGAGAGGTACTGGTCGTTGGCGAAATAACGTCCGCGCACCTCCGGCGGCAGCAGCCCGATGAACCACGTCGTCATGGCCGCGGCGCCGATGGAGCGGAAAAGACAGAAGAAAAACACGCTCCAGATCAGGGTCGCGAGCATCCAGGGGCGCCCCACGTCGGGCGCGAGCACGGCCAGCCAGACGGGGACGGCGAGGAAAAAGCTCCGCGCGCCCCACCCCCCGAGCGCAACGCGCTTGAAGCCGAAGTGCGGGAGCAGCGCCGTGGCCGCGACCTGCACCGGCGTGAGGAGAAACACGAAGGAGTACGCGAGCCCGACCTGAAACGACGACGCGCCCAGCCGCTCGGCGAAGAGCACCATGGGCGTGCCGATGCCGATCTGCCACGTCAGCGCGTTGAAAAACCCGAACCAGAGTCCCGCGCGGTACGGCGCGAGCTCCGGATCGGATTTGGCGGTGGGAAAGAGCGACACGACAGCGCGGGGGTGCGCGCGAACGGCGAAACTACCTCAGGGCTTTCTTCCAGCGCGCCAACTGCCGGGCGACCTGCTTCGGACCGGGCATGCCGGTGCCGGTGCGCTTGGCGAGCGCACGCCTGAGGTCGAACACCTCGACCCAGTCCTCCGCGAAGGCCGCGTGGACCTTCTGCACCTCCTCGGTGGGCAGGCGGTCGAGCGGCAG
Organism: Verrucomicrobiota bacterium; assembly: GCA_026398065.1. Lineage (GTDB taxonomy): Bacteria > Verrucomicrobiota > Verrucomicrobiia > Opitutales > Opitutaceae > GAS368. The sequence goes on from JAPLTR010000323.1 coordinate 1,517, forward strand.
GGCGAGTTTCTCGGCGAGACGGACGACGGCGCCGACCGCGTGGTGGGCGTCGCGAAACGCCACCCCGCGGAGCACGAGGTAGTCGGCCAGGTCCGTCGCGAGGAGCGCGGGATCGGAGACAGCGGCGGCGCACCGCTCGCGGTAAAACGTCATGCCGCCGAGCGTGCCGGCAAGGACGTCGGCGCAGAGGGCGGTCTGGTCGAAGCTGTCGAAGACCGGCGGCTTGTCCTCCTGCAGGTCGCGGTTGTAGGTGAGCGGGAGGCCCTTCGTGAGGGTGAGGAGCGTGTGGAGGTTGCCCTGGAGCCGGGCGGATTTGCCGCGGAGCAGTTCGCAGGAATCGGGATTTTTCTTCTGCGGCATCAGCGACGAGCCGGTGCAGAACGCATCGGGCAGCTCGATGAACTTGAACTCCGCGCTGCTCCACAGGATGAGATCTTCCGCGATGCGGGAGGCGTGGACGCCAAACGTTGCGCAGGCGGCGGCGAACTCGATGAAGAGGTCGCGGTCGGCGACGGTGTCCATGGAGTTTTGCGTCACTTGCGGACGGCCCTTCGCATCGACGAACCCCAGCGCCGTGGCCGTGAACTCGCGGTCGATCGGGAGCGTGGTGCCGGCGATCGCGCCGGAGCCGAGCGGGCTCCAGGTGGCGTGCGCGGCGACGTCGGCGAGGCGCGCGCGGTCGCGGTCGAGCATCTCCATCCACGCGAAGAGATGGTGGGAAAGAAACACGGGCTGCGCGCGCTGGAGGTGCGTGTAGCCGGGGATGAGCACGTCGCCGTTGGCCTCGGCGACCGCGAGCAGGGCGCGCTGGGCACCGAGGATCTTTTCACCCAGGACGGCGCAGGAGGATTTGAACCACAGGCGCATGTCGGTCGCGACCTGGTCGTTCCGGCTGCGCGCCGTGTGGAGCTTGGCGGCGGCGGGCACGCGCTTCGTCAGCGCCTGCTCGATGTTCATATGGACGTCCTCAAGCTTGGTGTCCCAGGTGAACTTGCCGGCGGCGATCTCGGCCAGGATGGCGTCGAGGCCGGCGTGGATGGCGTCGCGCTCCTTCGCGGTGATGAGGCCGACGTGCGCGAGCATGGCCGAGTGGGCCTTGCTGCCGGCGATGTCGAAGGGCGCGAGGCGGCGGTCAAACGAGACGGACTCGCTGAACTGCAGCATCAGCTCGGCGGGGCCCGCGGTGAAGCGTCCGCCCCAGGTCACATGGGAGTTTTTCTTGGCCATACGGGGGACGAGATGACGGTCGCGCGCCGCGCGGTGCAACGCGAAAGAGGGTTGCCCGGCGAAACGTCCCCCGCACATTCGCGCCATGCTCCGCCGCTCCTGCACCGCCCTGCTCTGCGCGTTCACGCTCGCGCTGGCCGTGCGCGGGGCCGAGGCACCGATCGCCAGCTACAACCGGGTGACGATCGCGCCGACGAAGACCTCGATCTACATCGGCACGGTATCGATGACGATGCCGCCCTTTGTCCGGAAAAACGGCGCCTACGAATCCAGCTACGCGGCGAAGGTCTTTCCCTATTTCTTCTCCAGTGAAAAAGGGACGCTGGCGATCACCCTGCCGGACGAGGGCCTCCGCAAACTGGAAAAGGGCGAGACGGTGGAGTTTTCCGGCCGCGCGGTGAACACCGACGGCGAGGAGCGCCGCGTCGAGGGCAAGGCCACCCCGGCGGATGCTCTGAGCGGCAAGATCAAGGTGCGGGTGTTCGTCTCGAAGAAGATCGAGCTGATTTTCAACACGAGCTACCGGTTCGAGCAGTAACGCCGGGAGGGGACGAAACATCTCACCGGAACCGGTGCATCGGCGGGAAAAAGAAAAACCGCCGGTCTCGCGACCGGCGGCTTGAAGGAGCGGAAATGGCGGCGCCGCGGTCGGCGCCAGCGATCAGAACTGGCCGGTCACGCCGAATTTGACGGCGCGCGGGACGATCCACTGCGAGCGCACGCGGCTCTCGGTGAAGATATACTGGCGGGGGCCTTCCTGGGCGATGTTGTTCAGGTTCAGGAACAGCGTCGCCTCGGGGCGAATCCGATAGCTGACGCCCGCGTTCATGATGGTCCAGGAATCGCGGTAGATGTTACCCACGGCGGAGGTCGTGCTGTACACCGTCGGATACTTGCCCGTGAAGTTCACGTCGAAGGAGGCGCCGAACTTGCGGTAGGCGTAGATCAGGCCGGCATTGTAGGCGCGGGGGATGAAACCGGCCACCTGGCCGTTCTTCAGGTCGACCGTGCCGGCGAACTTGCCGCTCGTCTCGAGGTAGGTGTAGTTGGCGCGCACCGTGAGCCCCTTGAGGGCGCCGGGCAGGAAGCTCAGGCGCTGGCGGAAGTCCAGCTCTCCACCCCGGAGCTTCGCGTCACCGAGGTTATTGGACTGGATGATTTCGTAGCCCTCGTACAGGCCGTCGAACCCGTTGTCGGGACCCGAGGCCACGAGCTGACCGGACCGGGCGGCCGCCCCGATGTAGTCCTTGATGTTCTTCTCGTAGCCACGGACCGAGAACATGCCCGTGCTGCTGAAATAGTACTCGAGCTTCAGGTCGATGTTGTCCGCGATCTGGGGCTTGAGTCCGGGGTTGCCCAGCGTGACCGTGCGGGCGGTGTCGTTGGCCGTGGGGGCGGACACGAGGTTGGCGAGGGCCGGACGGCCATAGCTGTTGGACCAGCTGGCGCGGAGCTTCAGGTTGCTCGTGATGTCGTAGGCAACGTGGAAGCTGGGGAAGAACTTGTGGTAACCGCCGTCGCGCGAGAGCTTCTGGTAGTCCAACGCCGCCCGCTTGAAGTGATCCGGCTCGACCGCGATGGCGGTCGTGCGGGCGCGGAAGTAGGTGAAGCTGTCCGTCGAAACCCATTCGCCACGGACGCCACCGAGGAAGGTGAAACGGCCGAGCTTGGTCTGGCCCTGGACGTAGGCCGCGTCGACGCCTTCCTCAATGATGCGGCGGTTGGTGTACTGCTGCGTGGCCGTAAAATTCACGTCCTCGTACCAGAGCGCGGT
>JAPLTR010000209.1 GCA_026398065.1 Verrucomicrobiota bacterium
ATTTCCGGGAAGCTGAAGGTCACCGAATACAAGGCGCAGTAAGTTCGCCGTGCCTGCCGAGCACTCCACGCCCACGACCTCGGCGACACCCGCCCTCGAACTCCGCGCCATCGACAAGCGCTTTGGCTCCGTCCACGCCAACCGCGCGATCTCATTTTCTGTCGCGCGCGGCAGCGTCCACGGCCTCATCGGTGAAAATGGTGCGGGCAAGTCCACGCTGATGAACATCGTGTACGGCTTCCACCGCGCCGACTCCGGCGAGATCTGGGTCAACGGCCGACGCGTCGAGATCACGTCTCCGCAGGAGGCCATCGCGGCCGGCATCGGCATGGTCCACCAGCACTTCATGCTCGTGGAGAACTTCACGGTGCTCGAAAACGTCGTCCTCGGCGTCGAGGGCGGCGCGCTCCTCGCGGGCGGTCTCGCCCGCGCGCGGGCCGAACTCGAAAAGCTCGCCCGCGACTACGCGCTCGACGTCCCCCTCGACACCGTCGTGTCCGAACTTCCCGTCGGCCTGCAGCAGCGCGTCGAGATCCTCAAGGCGCTCTACCGCCGCGCCGAGATTCTCATCCTCGACGAGCCCACCGCCGTCCTCACGCCGCAGGAGGCCGATGCGCTCTTCAAGATGCTCCGCCGCCTGCGCGACGAGGGGAAGTCCGTCGTCCTCGTCACGCACAAGCTCCGCGAGATCATGGCCATCACCGACCGCGTGACCGTGATGCGGCAGGGCGCCGTGGTCGGCGAGGTCGCGACCGCCACCACGTCTCCGCGCGAACTCGCCGAGAAAATGGTCGGCCGCGCTGTGCTGCTCCGTGTCGAGAAGGCTCCCTCCCATCCGGGCGAGACGCTTCTCTCGGTCCGAGACCTCGAGGTTCGCGACCGCCTCGGCGTCGCCCGCGTGAAGGGCGTGAGCTTTGACCTTCGCGCCGGCGAGATCGTCGGCATCGCCGGCGTCTCCGGCAACGGCCAGTCCGAACTGCTGGAGACCCTCGCGGGGATCCGCTTTCCCACGCGCGGCTCGATTTTGCTGCAGCAGCACGACCTCGTGCGCGAGCACACCGACCCCCGCCAGCGCCGCGCCCTCGGCCTCGCGCATGTGCCCGAGGACCGCCTGCGCATGGGTGTCGTCACGAGTTTTTCCGCCGAGGACAACGCGATCCTCGGCTATCACGACCGCATCGACTGCAACCGCGGCGCTTTCCTCAACCGCACCGCCATCCGCACCGCCTGCGAGGGCAAGATGACTGCGCACGACGTGCGCCCGCCGCTGCCCACGCTGCGGGTCTCGGCCTTCTCCGGCGGCAACCAACAAAAACTCGTCCTCGCCCGCGAGATCGACGTCGATCCCCGGGTGCTCCTGGTCGGCCAGCCGACGCGCGGCGTGGACATCGGCGCCATCGAGTTCATCCATAAAAAACTCGTCGCGCTCCGCGATGCGGGGAAGGCCCTGTTGATCGTCTCGGTGGAGCTCGACGAGATCCTCGGCCTCGCCGACCGCATCCTCGTGATGAACGCCGGCGAGATCGTCGGCGAGGTCTCCCGCGCCGACGCCACCGAGGAAAAGCTCGGCCTGATGATGGCCGGCGTGAAAGGGGAGGGGACGTGAGCGCGCCTTCTGTCATTGCGAGGAGCGCAGCGACGCTGCAATCCATCTGCCCGGCATGAGCGCGCCCGCCAAACTTCCCCGCTGGGCCGAGCTTGGGCTGCTCCCGCTCGTCAATCTTGTGGCCGCGCTGCTCCTTTCCGGCCTCGTCGTGAAGATCCTCGGCGAGAGCCCATGGGCCGCCTTCAAGCTCCTCGCCAGCGGCGCGCTCGGCACCCAGGAGGGCGTCGGCTACACGCTGTATTACGCGACCAGTTTCATGTTCACCGGCCTCGGCGTCGCGGTCGCCTACCACGCGGGGCTGTTCAACATCGGCTGCGAGGGCCAGGCCTACATCGGCGGGCTCGGCAGCGGACTCGTGGCGTTGTGGCTCGGCCACAGCGTGCCGTTTTTCGTGGTGGTGCCGCTCGCGATTTTGGCCGGCGCGGCCTTCGGCGCGGCGTGGGCCTTCATCCCCGCGTGGCTGCAGGCGCGGCGCGGCAGCCACATCGTCATCACGACGATCATGTTCAACTTCATCGCGGCGTCGCTGATGACCTACCTGCTCGTCAATGTCCTCATCAAGCCCGGCCAGCAGTCGCCCGAGTCGAGCGAGTTCGGGCCGAATGCCTTCCTCCCGGCGGCGCACGAACTCCTCGCCAAGGTCGGCGTTCCGTTTTCCCCGTCGCCGCTGAACCTCGCCTTCGCTCTCGCAGTCCTCGCCTCGGGGTTGGTGTGGGTGCTCGTGTGGCGGACGCGCTGGGGCTACTCGCTGCGGGTCGTGGGTCAAAACCCGTCCGCCGCCGTTTACGCGGGCATTTCGCCGCCGCGGATCATCATCCAGGCGATGCTCCTGTCGGGGGCGCTCGCCGGCTGCCTCGGGCTCAACGAGCTGCTCGGGTCCCAGCACCGCATCCTCATCGATTTCCCCGGTGGCGCCGGCTTCGTCGGCATCGCCGTCGCGCTCATGGGGCGCAATCACCCCGTCGGCATCTTTCTCGCCGCCGTTCTCTTCGGCGCGCTCGCCCAGGGCGGTTCGCAGCTCGCCTTCGACATGCCGAAGATCAACCGCGACATGGTCGTCGTGATCCAGGGCCTCGTGATCCTCTTCTGCGGTGCGCTGGAAAACGTGTTCCGGGCGCCGCTCGGGGCCGTGTTCGCCCGGTTCGCCAAGTCCCCCGCCACCAAGGCGGCCTGACGCGATGGAATTCTACACGCTCATCGTCCTCACGCTCGCCGCCACGATCCGGGTGGCCACGCCGCTCCTGCTCGCGGCGATCGCGGGCATGTTTTCCGAGCGTTCCGGCGTCGTCGATCTCGGGCTGGAGGGCAAGATGCTCGGGGCCGCCTTCGCCGCCGCGGCCGTGTCGGCGGCGACCGGCTCTGCCTGGGCCGGCCTCGGCGCGGGCATCGCGGTCGCGGTGTTGCTCGCCCTGCTGATCGCCTTTGCCACCGTCACCCACCGCGGCAATCAGGTGGTCGCAGCGATGGCCGTGAACATCATGGTCGCGGGCCTCGGGCCCACGCTCGGCCTGGCCTGGTTCGGCCTCGGCGGCCAGACGCCGCAGCTCGACGGCCCCGGGCAGCGCTTCACCGGGCTCGCCTGGCCCGGGTCCGGACTCGCCGCGGAGCATCCGTTTCCCGGCCTGCTGTACTCGCAACTCCTGAGCGGGCACAACCTGATTGTCTATTTCGCGGCGGTCCTCGTCCCGGTGAGCGCCTGGGTGCTCTATCGCACGCGGTTCGGCCTGCGCCTGCGCGCCGTGGGTGAAAACCCTCATGCCGTCGATACCGCGGGCATCTCGGTCAACGGGCTCCGCTACCAGGCCATCGTCATCTCCGGGGTGCTCTGCGGCGTGGCCGGCACGTATCTCTCGACTGCGGCCAGCGCCGGGTTCACCCGCGACATGACGGCGGGCAAGGGCTACCTTGCGCTCGCCGCCCTGATCTTCGGCAAGTGGAAGCCGTATCCGACGCTCTTCGCGTGCCTGCTTTTTGCCTTCACCGATGCGCTCGCCTCCCGTTTGCAGGGCGTTCCCCTACCGGTGCTGGGCGTGATTCCCGTCCAGGCTATATTGGCTTTGCCCTACCTATTGACGGTATTGCTGCTCGCCGGGTTTGTCGGCAAGGCGGTTGCCCCGGCGGCCATCGGCGTGCCCTACTCGAAGGAGAAATAGCGAGCTGGGTTAGGTTCCGGTCGCTGTAAAAGACCGGCGAAAATCAATTCGCGTGAAACCGCGGCTGGAACCGGGCGTCTCTGGCCATCATACAACAGTTGCGTACATGGCCTATAAACTTATCTTCTTCTGTGGCGCCTTCGGGGTGGGAGTGGTTGCTCTTGCCCTCGTGGTCATGACGTCCCTGGCCTTTGCGGTGTGGTTGGGCGGGTCGGAGTGGGCGCGGCGCACCGATGCGCGCCCGCGCGCCTGACGCCGGCTTTCGCCGCAAAGGGATTGGCGTGCGGAGCCCCCGGCCTCAACGTCGGGCATGAACCTGTCGGAACGACTCTCCCGTCATCTCGGTAAAACGCCTGACCTCGCCCGCGCCGCGTTCGTGGCCGCCAATGCGACCGTGGTTGGCGATGTCACGCTCGGCCAGGGGGCGAGCGTCTGGTATGGCTGCGTGCTGCGCGGCGATATCAACTCCATCGTCATCGGCGACGGCTCCAACGTCCAGGACGGCACCATCGTCCATCTCGCCGACGACTACGGGGTGCGGGTGGGCAACCACACGACCATCGGCCATGCGGCGATCATCCACGCCTGTGACATTGGCGACGAGTGCCTGATCGGCATGGGCGCGACCGTGCTCGATGGCGCAAAGATCGGCGACCGCTGCATCGTCGGGGCCAATGCGCTGGTGACCCAGCGTTTCGTCGCCCCTCCCGGTTCGATGATCCTCGGCGCGCCGGCGAAAGTCGTCCGGCCGCTCACCGCCGCCGAGCAGGCCGGTCTGCGGCACTGGGCCGAGAAATATGTCGAGGTCGCCGGTGCCCACGCCGCGGCTCAGCCGCGGTCCAACGTGAAGAACGTATAGCGGTAGTTCGCGTCCGCGCTCTCGCGTCGCGCGACCTCGCGCCACGCGAGATGCCGCCACTCGGGCATATAGGTGTCGCCCGGCACCTCGGCGTGCACGAGGGTGAGGTGCAGGCGCATCGGCCGGTCGAGAGCGAGGGTTTCCGCGTAGATCCGCTCGCCGCCGCAGATGTGAATCTCGCCCGGCAGCGCTTCGGCCAGCGCGAGGGCGCCGGCGAGCGAGCCGGCGACCTGCACCCCGTCGGTGGCAAGGGCGGCGTGGCGGGTGACTACCACCGGACGCCGCCCGTCGAGGCGCACCCGCGGCCAGGTCTCATAGCAGATGCGCCCGAGCACGACGACGTTGCCCGCGGTCTGGTCGTGGAAAAACTTCAGGTCCTCGGGAATGCGCCAGGGCAGTTTGCCGTCGCGTCCGATGACGCGGTTCTCGGCACAGGCGACCTGGAGATGGAGCAGTTTCGGCATGGGGCCCCCGACTCAGACAAAAGAAGCGGCGGAACACACGAAAAACACGCAGCTACTCACCGACCGACCGGCCATTCTGGGCGTGTGTTTTTCGCGAAATCGCGCTCGGATAAACCCATGACCATTGGAGTACCCAAAGAAATCAAGATTGGTGAGACCCGTGTCTCGATGACGCCCAGCCTCTGCCGCCGCTGCGTTTCGCTCGGCGCCCGCGTGCTGATCCAAAAATCCGCCGGGATCACCGCCGGGTTCACCGACGCGGAGTACCGCGCCGCCGGCGCGACGCTCGTCGCCGACGCCGCCAAAGTCTGGCGTGCCGCCGACCTCATCCTGAAGGTGAAGGAGCCGCTCCCGGCCGAGTACGACCTCCTGCAGGAGGGCCAGACGATCTTCACCTACCTGCACCTGGCCGCCGGCCCGGAGCTGGCGAAGGTGTTGTTGAAGAAGCGCATTTTGGGCATCGCCTATGAGACCGTGGAGGGCACCGACGGCCAGTTTCCGCTGCTGAAGCCCATGTCTCAGATCGCGGGCCGGCTCTCGATCCAGATCGGCGCCTATTTCCTCCAGTCCCAGCATGGCGGCTCGGGCGTGCTGCTCGGCGGCATCCCCGGCACGATGCCGGGCCACGTGGTGGTGGTGGGCGCCGGCAATTCCGGCGCGCACGCCGTCCAGATGGCCGTGGGCATGGGGGCGCGCGTCACGGTGCTCGACCTCGACATGCGTAAGCTCGAGGCGCTCGACACCGAATATCGCGGGCGCGTGGTGACCCTGATGTCCAACCCGGCCAATATCGAGTCCGAGGTGGCCGATGCGGACCTGCTGATCGGTGCGGTGCTGATCCCGGCGGCCAAGGCCCCGATCGTGGTCTCCCGCAAGACCGTGGCCCGCATGCGTCCCGGCAGCGTGATCGTGGACATCGCCATCGACCAGGGCGGCTGCATCGAGAGCATCCGGCCGACCTCGCACAAGAACCCGGTCTATAGCGAATACGGTGTCATCCATTACGCGGTGCCGAACATGCCCGCGCTTGTCGGGCGGACGTCCACGCTCGGCCTGACCCAGGCGACGGAGCCCTATGTGGCGATGCTCGTGCACAAGGGCATCGAGCGGGCGCTGGCGGAGAGCGCGGGCCTCGCC
>JAPLTR010000005.1 GCA_026398065.1 Verrucomicrobiota bacterium
AAATCAGCGCTGAGATGGGTTTGACGGTGAGGTAGGGACGCCTCTCCGAGGCGTCCACGCTCGGGCGCGTCACATGCAGATGGATATCCTGACGGACGGCTCGGAGAGCCGTCCCTACCCTCACGCGCAGAAGGATCGCCACGGCGTCCGCGGAGCGGACGCCTCGCAAGGACCCCGCTGGAAATCAGCGCTTTTTCTCGTCAGGCGGCGGGAAAGTCCTGGCGGTCAACGCCTGCTTCAGATTCGCGTAAAACACCTCGTAGAGCGCATGTTGCTTCAGGGGCTGGTCGGTCGCCCCGACGCCCGAAGCCAGGCCGCCCTCGATCTGCTCGCGCACGAGCACGGCCACCTCGGTCTCGGCGGGCCCGAGATTGCTGAGGCGGACCTCGAGCGTGTACTGGCGGGATTCGCGGGGGCCATCGCCCGCGCGGATGCGACTGAAGGCGTTGACGATGCCCTGCGCCTCCGCGGTGCGGGAGAGCTGGAAATCCATGGCCTTCAGGGCGCCCTGTGCGGCATAGAACACCTCGCGCTGGGCGCTGGAGAAGACCTGAGTCCGCGGCGGCACCCGGTCGAAGCGCTCGTGCACGCGCGACTGCACGGAGGCGCAGGCGGTGAACGAAAGCGCGACCACGAGGGCGGCGAACGAAAGGAGGAGTCTCATGCGGGCTGCTGTTGCGAGATGCAGTGAAGAGTGCCGAGACCCCATACGAGTTCCAAACAATCGACCGGAATGATCTCGCGGCCGGGGAAGCACGCGGCGAGCACCTCCGCGGCCTCGGCATCGCGTTTGGGCTGCTGGAAAGCGGGCATCAGCACCGCGCCATTGATCACGAGGAAATTCGCGTAACTCGCCGGGAGCTGCTGCCCCTCGCAGAAGGCGGGCTTGGGCATCGGGAGCGCGGCGATCTTGAACTTCTTGCCGGCGGGCGTGCGCAGGCCGTGGAGGCGTTCCAGGTTTTCCAGGAGGATCGGGTAGTTTTTGTCGCGCTTGTTGCTCTCGAGGACGGTCACGATGCCGTCGGCGGAGAAAAAGCGGGTCATGTCGTCGATGTGGCCGTCCGTATCATCGCCGACGATACCGTCGCCGAGCCAGAAAATCGTGTGCACCCCGAGATAGTCGCAGAGCGCCTGCTCGATCTCGTGCTTCGACATCGAGGGGTTGCGGTTTTTGTTCAGCAGGCAGGACTCGGTGGTGAGGAGGAGCCCGGCGCCGTTCACGTCGAGGGAGCCGCCCTCCATGATCATCTTTTTTTCAAAGCGGCGGAGGCCGAGGGCCGCGGCGATCTTCGGCGGGATGGTGTTGTCGAGGTCGTAGGGCGGGTATTTGCCGCCCCAGGCGTTGTGCTCCCAGTCGGTGATCGCGACCTCGCCGGTCTTGTCATTCTTGACGAAGATCGGGCCGTGGTCGCGGCACCATGCATCGTTGGTCGGATGATCGTAGAGCGTGACTTTGGAGAGATCGGCCTTGGCCTTATTGATCAGGGACCACGCGCGCTTTTGGAGCGGGTGGGCGATGTTGATGCGCACCTCCTCAAAGCGGCTGATGTGCGCGACGATCTCGGCGAACTTCGCGGGGATCGGGCGGAAGTGGCCGGGCCACGTCTTGAGGTTGTGCGGCCACGAGAGCCAGACGGCGACCTGCGGCTCCCACTCGGCCGGCATGCGGAAGCCCAGCGCGGACGGAGTCGCGGCC
>JAPLTR010001000.1 GCA_026398065.1 Verrucomicrobiota bacterium
CTCCACCGTGCGCACCATGCCGATCTCGTCGGCGCACATGAAAGTGAAGGCATCGCCTTCCTTCGCGGCGCGGCCGGTGCGGCCGATGCGGTGCACGTAGTCCTCGGGCTTTTCCGGGACGTCGTAGTTGATCACGTGCGAGACGCCGGCGACGTCGATGCCGCGGGCGGCGATGTCGGTCGCGACCATCACCTCGTACTTGCCGCTCTTGAAGCCCGCGAGGGCCTCGATGCGCTGGTTCTGCGAGCGGTTGGCGTGCAGGACGGCGACGGAGTGGTTGGCGGCCTTGAGGCGGCGCGCGATCTTGTCGGCCCCGTGCTTGGTGCGCGAAAACACGATCACGCTGTCGAAGTCGGTCTTGGCGAGGAGGGCCTCGAGGAGCTCGAACTTCTGGTCGGCGGCGACCGGGTAGAGGGCGTGCTTCACCGACTCGTTGACGGAGCGGGCGACGCCGATCTCGACCTTGGCGGGATTGCGCAGGGCAAAGGAGGCGATGGCCGCGATCTCCGGCGGCACGGTGGCGGAGAAGAAGAGGGTCTGGCGCTCGCGCGGGCAGCGGGACACGATGTCCTTCACGACGGGGAGGAAACCCATGTCGAGCATGCGGTCCACCTCGTCGAGGACGAGGATGGTGATGTCGCGGAGGTTGATCTCGCCGGTCTTGAGGTAGTCCATCAGGCGACCGGGCGTGGCGACGATGATGTCGACGCCGCGCTTGAGCTCGGTGCGCTGGACGCCGTAGCCGACGCCGCCGAAGACGGCGACGGTGCGGATGTCGGTGAAGCGGGCGAAATTGCGGAAGGCCGTCTCGACCTGGGCGGCGAGTTCGCGCGTGGGCTCGAGGATGAGCACGCGGGCCCGGCCGTGGGCGCCGAGGCGGGTGAGGATGGGCAGCGCGAAGGCCGCGGTCTTGCCCGTGCCGGTCTGCGCGGACGCGATGAGGTCGCCGCCGCCGAGGACGACGGGAATGGCGCGCAACTGGATGGGCGTGGGATCGGTGTAACCGGCGGCCTGGACGCCGCGGAGAACGTTATCGGAGAGATTGAGTGCTTTGAAGGCCATGACTGAAGGATGCGAGAAACCGCGAAGATGGCACGCTCGCCTAGCCCGTGATTGCCGGAGCGAAACGGGTCGCGCCATGTTGCGCGAGAACGCGCAACCGACCGCCGGGGAGGCCCCGGACGGATGAAAAAGTGCAAAAGAAAAAGGGACGGAGCCCCAAAGGAGCTCCGTCCCTCGAAAATTCAGTTCGTTAGAACGAATCGATTAGTAACGGCGCTCGCCGCGATCGCGATCGCCACCGCGACCGCCGCCGCCGAAGCCGCCGCGACCACCGCCGCCGCCGCCGAAGCCGCGACCACCGCCACCGCCGCCGCCGCCGAAGCCGCCGGAGCGCTCTTCCTTTGGACGGGCCTCATTGACGTCTTCGGTCGTCTTGAAGGAGAGGTTGCCGACGTATAGTTTGGAGTTGCTCATGTGATGTCTCGTAGATCCTTCGTCCTGCTACCAGTCCGTTCCCAACTTGGGTTTCGAAATCATCACTTAAGCCAAACGCTCAGCCAACGACTCACCAGATACTGTCGCCTAACGCTATCTCTAACGATCGAGCCCGTAAGACACACGACTCGCGGGTTAACGCAAGGTAATTCGGGACGAAGACTTGGGAGGTCATTACCCACCCCCCGCCAGACTCAGATCGAATACTTCTGACGGACGTCGTCCGGGATGGGGGTGGCCCGGCCGGTCGCGAGGGTCACGAGCACGTAATCGCAGTAGCCGTCGCAGACGCGTTTGCCGGCCGGTTTCTTGTCGATCTCGAATGCCACCCGGCAGCCGGCTTCCGTAAAGTGTTCGAGCCAGCATCTTACCGTCATCCGGTCGCCCCACCCGAGCGGGCGCTTGTACTGGATGTTGGCCGCCGTCATCCACCAGCCCAGGCCACGGTCGGCGAAGGCCTGCATGGACATGCCATAGTTCTTTTCCATCTGCTCGAACCGCGCCGCCAGCACGTAATCGAGATACCGCGTCGAGTGGACGTGTTGGTAGAGATCGATGTCGTCCGGCCGCACCGCCAGC
>JAPLTR010000910.1 GCA_026398065.1 Verrucomicrobiota bacterium
CAGATGGATTTTACGCTTGAACTAAGATTCTGCTCCATCCCAACGCTAACTATGCCGGTGAACTTCCCCTCGTTTTGACTTCGCCCGACGGCCGCCACTCCATTCAGCGCGCCCCAAGTCGTCTCCTTCGTCGAGGCAACATAAAAGAGGCCAAACCCAAGCGGGTTATCTTCCGAATAATCATTATTATGAAAAGTCGGACGCCCCCCCCAGACAATATCATGGCCGGAGCCGAAGTTCATCGCCCCGAGCGCCACGTTTAACGAGTCGCGCGCCGGTATAACCCACTTGGCCGAAACGTAAGTCAGATCGTACGGCGCAACCCCATACGAAACCGATACTCCTCCCCCCAGCCCCGCCGAAGCCGCAAACATCACCGGCCACTGGTAGATCATTTTCACCTCGAACAGCTTCAGCGGCCTCGCTGTCGGAGCAATAATCATCCGCCCACGCCCCGGATCAATCCAGCTTCTTGCCTGCCCTATTCCGCCGTTGTCGCCCGCCCGGCAAACCGACGCCGCGAGCATCACCCCGAACCAGACCAAAATTAGCCGTTTCATAGCCCCGCCTTCCTCAACAACTGTTTCAGCCCCGCACGCGCCCGATGTATATTGAGGGTGTACCTCATCCCTATTAACTTACAGCGTCAATGGCCGCTATGCAAGCCCAATTTTGCACGGCCAATAGAGGCTGTCGCCCAAATCATTTCATTGATGGTAGCGCGAGGATTTATCCCGCCTCATTCCAGTTTTACAGGCGAACAGAGCGGGATAAATCCTCGCGCTACCATCATGCAGGCTCCAATTGAAGACGTGACGAAGTAGTTTATTTTTCGCCGCCAGACCCAATAGGGGCTGTTGCCCGAACACAATTTCAAACCGATCCAAAATGGAACGTCGCCCTAAAATTGCCCCGTCCGAGCTGCCGGAAGGCGTTTACCTTGTCCCAAACTCTTCCGCCGAATACCGCCTCACCGACCGCGGTTCACGCTTCTTCGGGTATGCGGCTCCCGCCCCGGACGAAGCGACGGCGCTGGCAGTACTCGCCGAGCGGAGCCGTCTGCACCACGACGCGAGCCACCACTGCTGGGCGTTCCGAGTTGGCAGCCCCGATAAGTTCATCGAGCGCTCGTCCGACGCGGGAGAGCCGTCCGGCACGGCAGGCAGGCCGATCCTCGACGCGATCAAGGGAGCGGGGCTGTACGGGTGCGTGGTGGTGGTAACGAGATGGTTTGGAGGGACGCTGCTTGGGCGAGGCGGCCTCATCCGCGAAATCATCCCGATGCAGGCGTTCACCATTGAGTGCGGCTACGACCTGATCGGACTGGTGGAACAACTGACGACCAAAGCGGGAGGAACCGTCACCGGCGGAGACTACGGCGCCGACGCCCGCATCACCGTCGAGATCCCCCTCGCCGCTACTTCCGGCTTCCCCGAACGGTTGGTGGATGCTTCGGGAGGAAGGGTGAGGGTGGAAAGGAAGCGGGAGTAATTTCTTGCGCCTTGCAATGTCATTCTGAACCCAGCGCCGCCTTGTTCTCAACTCGATCATAACTCCTCTCGGCGGAGGGTGAAGAATCTCGTCGTCTCACCGTAGCAGAATCGCCTTCTGAAAAGCGCTCTTTTTCGATAGGAGATCGGTGCAGCATACGAGATAAACGCCGGATGCAAAGCCACTTGTTGGCGCGGTAATGGTCGTCTCGCCGCCTCTGGCTATTTTGATATGCTGCTGCCAGCGGGAACGACCCGTTACGTCATAAACAACGAGGATATATTCCCGGCTTTTCTCGCCTTTGAGGTTAATGGAAAGGGAACCA
>JAPLTR010000336.1 GCA_026398065.1 Verrucomicrobiota bacterium
GCCCGGTGGCGGCGCACGTGGACCCGGTTCGATCTCCTGCGCTTCGCCCGCCTCTGCTACTACCTGCGCGTTCGCCCGCCCGAGGCCAATGTCGGCTACTCCATCTTCATCTACCGGTTGAGCGCCGGGGAGGTCGCCGCAGCCACGAACGGCTCGCTCACCGATTGGCAAAAGCTTATCGAGCGGGCGGTATCGCCGGACGCTCGGCACTGAACAGTCGCCAAAGGCCCTCCTGCGCGAAGTGGGCGAGAAATCCGAGCAGGCAGACGAACAAGGCCCAGAGCAGGGGCTGCTCAAGATAGAATACGCGGTCGGCGACCGCCATCACCCTGCCCGGAGGCGCATCAGCGAGGAACCGGTTGATCAGCGCGCTCCACCCGGAATCCGCCCACATCGCGAAGAGAAGCAGTGTCGCCGTCAGCACCGCGAATCGCCGCACCCGCCGCGGGACGGCCGGATCGCGGGGCGTCTGCCACAACCACGGCGCCATCCAGAGCACGAAAATCCACCGGTACGAGTAGCTCGTGCCGGCGAAAAAGCATCCCGTCAGCAACGCCGCCCCGAGCACGAAACCAAGCCAGGCGCCCCGATCAGCGGGTGCGACTGACCAACCCGCGAAGGGCTTCGCGCAAAGAAATCCCCCGACGATCGCCAACGCCAACAGCCGCGCAAGCCAGCGCGCCGGCAGCGGGGCGACCCCGAGACCGACCCACAGATTGGCCGCACCCATCGTGGTCAGCCCCGCCGCATCCGGCACGTTGGCCGCGTAGTGGCGCAGGTCGGAGAGGATTCCCGGCAGCGCCGCCGCCAGGAGCAAAGCGCCCGCGAACACGAGCCGGCGGGTGTCGCGCGGTCCGTCCCCTCCCAGCAGCACAATCCCGGCGACGAGCGGATAGGCCTTCAGCGCCCCCGCGAACACGATCAGCGGCACCGCCAGCAGCCGCACCCATAGGCGCGTCGAGACCAGGCACGGCACCACCGGAGCCAGCACGAGAAACATCACGAGGTCGTTGTTCGCCCGGTCGAGCGCGAGCAGGAACGGAGGGGAACAGAGGACGGCGAGGCTCCACAGCAGTTCGCCCGGTTGGCGTGGCCGCAGGCTGGCGAGCGCCGTCACGACAAACGCCCCGCAGAGGAGAAAACCGAGGGGCACGGTGTCGGCGCGCGTACAGCCCATCCGGCCCAACGTCAGCCACCAGTCGGAGTACGAGTGGGGGCGTCCAAACAGATCGAGCGGATTGTTGGCGTAGGGATCGAGACCCGCCGCCTGCGCATCGCACGACGCCAAAATCGCCTGGAGGTCCAGAAACCATGGCCCGAGGTGATTGATCCCGAACGCGCGAAAGGAATCCGGCGTGGCGGCAAAGCACGTCAGCACCGCCCCAAAGACGGCGACCAGCGACCACCACAGGAACCGCGGCGAGGGGAATGGCGTCGGCATGGAATTTTTCACCCCGGCCGCCCACCGCAACTCCGCGGCCGGCTCATTGTCCGGCCCCCGGCTTCGCCGCCGAGGGCGGCTCCTCGATCGCCACCAGCCGGCTCAGCCGCGCGTAGCGTCCGCCAAAGCGTTTCTCGGCGATCGGCTCCAACCGGTAGCTGGCGGGCATCAAGTCCTCAGGATCGACGCCCATCTCGCCGTTGGCCGAGGTGGGCCGCAGCGCCTGCGCGACAATCACCTCGCGAAACGTGCCCTCGCGCATGTGATAGCCGATCTGCGCCGCCCGCTGACGTCCGACTCCATTGATGATCGACGGAATGTGCCAGAGCACGAAGGGAATCGTGGACTTGTTGGAGATGAACAACACTGACCCAGGCCGCTTGAGCAGCTCCTCATGCTCCCACTCCACCTCCTGCATCACGAGATTCTGACTGGTGTAGAGGCGATGGGCCATGGTCGGAGAGCACCACACGAGCAGCCAGACGCCGAAGCCTACGGTGGCGATGCGCAGCGCGGGCAGCCCACGGCCGCCCAGCCACTGCAAAAACCAGGCGGCGGCGAGTGCAAACAACAGGTACACCGGCAGCGCAAACCGCGACGCGATCGTGTCGTCGAGCCGGCTCCAGTAGTAGAACATGATCAGCCCCAGATTGCCGACGATACCCACGCCGAACGCCAGCACCGTGAGCGCGCCCGGCGCGAGAACCCAGCGCGACCCCGAGCGGGACCAGCGCCACGCGACCCACAGGAAGCCCGCGAGCCCCACGGAGCCGAGCACGGTGAGATACCACGAGTTGGCCAGCGAAGGTCCAAAGTTGAAGAAGAACGTCCACGCCCCGGTGAGATTGCCCGGCAGATACTCCAGGCCGAAGCGCGAGGTCTGGCCCTCATTGAGCTGCCACAGCATCGGCGAGGCATCGAGGAAGCGGTTGTGCCACACCCGGGGCACCAGCAGCAGCGGGGCCATCACGGCGGGCCAGCTCAGGATCACCCGCCCCGCGTTAACCCAGCCGACGACGATCAGGCAAGCCACCGGCAGCACGAAGATCGCGGATTCATAGCGGCTTTGCGCGAGCAGGATGGCACCAAGCACCAACGCCGAGAGGCGGTCTTCGTCCGGGGCGCGCAGCCAGAGCACGGCCAGCACCATCGCGAACGCAAGCATGGCAAGGTTGTGCAGCTCCATGCCGGCGCCCGTGGCGTTTTGACCGAAGAGCGGCATCGTCGCCAGCAGACCCACCGATAGCAGGGCGGCGCCACGGCCTGCGATTTCCCGGCCGAGCCAGTAGACCAGACCGAAGAACAGCGGGGTCAACGCGGCGTTGACGAGAAACATGTTCGCGATGCGGTAGCCCGTGAGGTCGTGGACAAGCGACACGAGGAACGTGAAAAAGTACGGACGCTTGTCGAGAAAGGTATCGATCGGCACCCACGAACCCGCGATGTCGTAGGCGCGGATGACAGTGCCGATCTCCTTGGTCGCGTGCATATGCAGTGCCGTGCCCTGGAGCACGTATTCGTCGAAGAGGATCTTGTGCTTGAACGGGTCGCTCCACAGCGCGAAGCCGGACGCGAACACGATTACCACTCCGGGCCAGCCCGGACGACGCAGCCAGCCCAGCCATACCTCACGACGCGGCGCAGCCACGCGGACGGCGCACCCCACGAAGAGCGCGAACACGCCCAGCATGTAATAGTAGCCCCCGGCGGTGATCAGCGTCTTGGCCGCCGCCGGCGAGACCACGAAGAAGCCCGTGACCAGCGCGATGGCCGCACTGGTGGCGAACAACGCAACGCGCCGGGGCTCGGGCGCGGTGCGGATCAGGGTGAGCAACGGGCGGATCACGATTCTGAGGTGGCGCAGGCGATGGGACGAACGAACCGTTTGATGCAGCGTGCGTGCCGCGCGCTCAGGGGAGCATCTTCACGTAGTTTTCCAGATAGGCCCGCCGGGTCTTCTCGATCTCGCCGCGGTCCTTCGGCACCGCATGCACGACGGGATCGGGGGCGGTGAGGGATTCCGCTCCATTCCTGATTTCCTTCAGCCGGCTCAGCCGCGAAAGCGTGAGGGTCTGGAGCCGCTCCTCCCGGACAGTCTCCAGGACGAAGTCCGGGCCGAGGTCGTCGCCGTCGCGGAGCGTCATTTTGCCGGTGTCGGCGTCGATATTGTACCGCTGAAACACATACACGTCGGAAAACGCGCGGTTGCGCATCAGGAAGACCAGCGACGAGCGGCGCGGCCCCTTGGCCTGGAAGACCGGCGTGGCCGAGATCTGGTGCGCGATCCACATGATCGAGTCGTTGTCGATGACCAGGTAGTCGCGGCGGGTCTGCTTCGCGATGAACTCGCGACGCCACGCCGTCTCCTTCCCCGGAAGGTATTCTTGCGAGTAGGCATGCGCCGCCATCGAGGGGACGCTGCGCGCGAGCAGGCCGAAGGCCGCCAGCGCGAGCAGCCCGCGCCCCACCGCGGCGTTGGCAAACTCCGGCAGCACCGCGAGCACGGCCACCACCATCCCGAGTTGCGTGGGCAGGCTGAGCCGCCGGATGATGATGTCGTCGAACTGCCCGTAGAAATAACACATCAGCAGGACAAACTGCACCGCAAAGCCGATCGCGAAGAACGACGTCGCCACGACCATCGGCCGCTCCACGGCGAGCGCCCGCAGCCGCTTGATCACCAGCAGCGCGAAGAAAGGCGCGGCGATGCAGCCCAGCGCGGAAAGCACGAGGGAGTTGGGCTGCTCCGCGGCGTTGCCGAAGAAGTACCGCAGCGCGTGGGACAGGTTGTCCGGCACGTAGTGCAGTGCGAAGGGCGTGGACGAGCCGGGCTTGCTCCCCAGCTCCCACGCCGAGGCCCGCAGGTCGAAGATCCGGTGCTGGAGCGGATAATGGATCATCAGCAGCGGGGCGAACATCACCGGCCACGAAAGGATGGCGCGGCCCTCGCGGTACCACACCCAGAGCACCGTCAGCGCGACCGGCAGCAACCAGATCACGGACTCGTAGCGGACCTGCGCGAGCAAAAGCGCCGAAAAACAAAACGCCGTCAGCGCCGGCTCATCGCGCTTTTCGAGGAACCGCGCCCCGAGCAACATCGTCGCGACGATCATCACCAGGTTCAGCAGCTCGAAGCCCCCGCCCGTCGCATTGTGCGCGAGGAGCGGCAGTCCGGCGAAGAGCGCAACCCCCAACCAGCCCGCGAGCCGACCCGCGAGCAGCCGCCCGGTGGCGTTGATCAGCCCGAGAAAAAGAAACGTCAGCGCGCTGTTGAGGATGAAGGCATTGGCAGGACGGTAGCCGGTGAGGTCATGCAACAGAGACGCGAGAAAGGGAAAGAAGAGCGGCCTCTTGTCCATCATGCCGTCGAGAATCACAAACGCCCCCTGGATGTCGCTGCCGCGCACCGGCGTGAGCACCGTCTTGTCGAGGTGCATGCTCATCGACGTGCCGAGCAGCATGATCTCGTCCATCACAATCTTAAACCCATATGACTCGTGGACCAGCAGGATGGTGCCACCCAGCGCGACGACGCCGACCGAGGCCCAGTCCACGGAGCGCCAGCGCAGCGTACGCACTTCACCGCCCCAGGTCTGCCATAGCGCGCGCAGGAAGAGCGCAAACGCCACCAGCACAAACCAGAACCCCGTCCTCGACACGAAGACGATGGCGGCGAAGTCCGGGATCGCCACAAAGCCCAGCACGATCGCCAACGCGACCGAGAGCAGGAGCAGCCAGATCCGTCGGTCGCTAACGAAGGGGGCCAGAAAGGGGCGATTCATGCTTGGACGACCAGCTTGAGGGTGGAGTGGAAAATGAAAAGCCTGTTGGCATCAGGCCGCCGGACAAAAAAAAGCCGCCCGCGCTCGGCGGACGGCTCGCGAAGATGATGTCCAGGCGGTTTCAGGGCGCGTAGGTGATCGTGCGGGCTCCGGCGATGCCGGAGACCGTGATCGTCTGACCCTGGGTGTACGCATCCGGATACGACTCGTTGGCCACAAGGTTGAGGGCCTTCACGTAGTTGGTCGCGCCGACGAGGTTACCCTGAGACACCGACGACACACCGTTTTCGAGGAAGTACTGGTCGGCCGCCGCAGCCAGCTGGCGAGCGTTGTTCAGCACAGCCTTGTCCTGCGATGAGGTCCGGACCTTTTGGAAGGCGGGAATCGCCATCGCGGCCAACAGACCGATGATGACGACGACAATCATGATTTCAACCAAGGTGAAGCCTTGGCGGGGGCGGAAGGATGTTTTCATATGATGAATAATTTTCGAGCGACCATTGCAAAATGCCTGGGACCGTCGGGGCTTAGCCAGCCCAAATGAGGTAAACAGGGAATGAAAAATATGCACTTACGTGATTCGAGTCATACAGAAGCCCTTGCAGTCAAAATTGTTGACACAAAAAAGCCGCCTGCGATGGGCAGGCGGCTTGAAAGGCTACGATGCGAACGGATCAGGGAGCGTAGGTGATCGTGCGGGCACCGGCGATGCCGGAAACCGTGATCGTCTGGCCCTGGGTGTAACCGGCCGGATACGTCTCGTTGGCGACGAGATTCAGCGCCTTCACGTAGTTCGTCGCGCCGACCAGATTACCCTGGGAGACAGACGACACACCGTTCTCGAGGAAGTACTGGTCAGCGGCGGCAGCCAGCTGGCGAGCATTGTTGAGGACGGCCTTGTCCTGCGAGGACGTACGGACCTTCTGGAACGCCGGGATGGCCATCGCGGCCAAGAGGCCGATGATGACGACGACGATCATGATTTCAACGAGCGTGAAGCCCTTGGTGGATGAGTTATTTTTCATGGGATACTGACTGATCGATGGATGGATGATATACGCTCAAATGCGAGCAGTGAACAAAATCAACGGGAAAACCGCCATTCCTTCAAGGTCAAAATCCTGTGAAGGCTGCTTATCATAAGGAGCTTAACCCCATTCGTATAAACACGTAAGGAAACTACGTAGCCACCGCAACGAAAGCGCCCTAACCCTTCGCCACCCGCGGCTTGCGGGAGGCCGCGGCGGCCTTCTTGGTGGGCTTGGCCGCCTTCGGAGTCTTGGCGGACTTCGGCTTCGGCACGGCGATCAACTTCGCCACCGACACCTCGACCGCGTCCTTCCAGAGATTCTCCAGCCCATACTGCTCGCGGCGCTCCGCTGAGAAAAGATGAATCATGAGATCGAAGGCATCGATCACCGTCCAGCCGCTCTCCTGGGCCGTCTCTATCCCGACGATGTGCGTCTTGGTCGCATCGATCACCTTTTCCAGCTCCACCCGCAGGGCGCGCAGGTGCGGATCGGAGTTCGCCGTGGCAATGACGAGATAGTCGGTGACGGAGGACTGCTCGCTCACATCGAGCACGCGCAGATCCCCCGCCTTTTTGTCGTCGAGCGCGACGCAGCACAGTTTTACCAGCTCGAGCGCGGCCTGTTTCTTCGGTTTCAATTTCATGCAGTGGAGCGATACAAACCCATTTCCCGGATATAAACAATGGCCTTGTGCGGCACAAAGTAGTCGAGCGACAGCCCGCGCCGGGTGCGTTCGCGCAGCTCCGTCGAGTTGATCGCGAGCAGATGCCCGTCGCACCGGTGCAGCCGCAGCCCCGGGATGTCCGGATGCGCGCGCACGGGGAACCCTGGCCGCTCCAGGAAGATGAATTCCACCAGCTGGACCAGTTCGCCGATATCCTTCCAGAGGTGCAGCTTTGGCAGCTGGTCGCCACCAATCACCCAGTACAGCTCGTCGTGCGGGTACAACTTCCGAAAATACCGCGCCGATTCGACAGTGTAGCTCACCCCGCCGCGTTGCAGCTCCACATCGGAGATCTCAAACCGCCGGTCCCACTCCACCGCCGCGCGCAACATCGCAAGCCGCTGCTCGGAGGTCGACTGCACGTCGTTGGGTTTGAGCGGGGCCTGGGCGGCGGGCACGAGGATGAGCCGGTCGAGCTTGTGCTGCTCGAACGCATCCTGCGCCGCCATCAGATGGCCGAAATGCACGGGATCGAAACTCCCGCCGAGAAAACCGATTTTCACAGCCGCGCACCGTGGTGGCGCCCCCACCCCCGGGCAAGGCCCAATTCCGCCGTACGCCCGGCGGCCACCGCCGTGCCGGACCGTCATTCGTCGACCGGTCGCCCACCCACGTGCCGCCCAACCTCCTCCCCCGCCCCGTGAGTTTGGCTGGTGTGCGGCGGGCGAATGCGCTTTTTCTTCAGTCCGCGCCCGCCCGGGTGGTGGAATGGTAGACACTAGGGACTTAAAATCTTCAAGGGGTATCATCGCCATTTTGAAACCAACAGCCAGTATCCGGCTGGAGGTCAGACAGATGTGCAGATTTCAGCTTTGGCCTCGGTCCAACTTGAAAATCACGCTTGGCCACGGCTTGGCCACTTTTCGGGCTTAGCTCTGTAAAGCGGACAGAGCGGACATTTTTCGCGGTTCACCGCGCCACGCTGTCGTCGTCTGACGAAGACCAGCGCGGCGCATGATGGCGTGTCCTTGAGAAACGAAGACTCGCGTTTCAATTGCCTCAATGTTTTTTGAAAGGACTTCGCCCGGGTGGCGGAATGGTAGACGCTTTGGACTTAAAATCCAATTTCCGTAAGGAAGTGCGGGTTCGAACCCCGCCCCGGGCACCAGTCTTGAACGCCACGTCTGTTTGAGAGCAAACAGACTACCACGCGGCCAATGAGGCTTAGCGGCGTTAAGGCCTAACAACGATGCGACCTGCCGTGCGCCTTGGGCGGATTCTTCCGTCGGCGTGGACTAGGTAAGGCAACGGCGGGACCCGTTGGAGAAGGCAACGGGACTTTCGTTAACGACTCCACCGGACGCTTGGATTCGACGATGCGGTTCCAAGTCTGATCACTGACGAAAAACTCTTCGGCGTCGCAGACCAGCACCGGTAGGTCTGGGAATGCCCCGAAGATTGGTTCAGCCTCTGCGACGGTGAGTTTCGCCGGCACGTAAGCCAGAATGACCTTCTCGCCCACCCCGACGAAAGCCATGAAGGGCACCTTGGGTGCCAGGCCTGCAATCGCAGGCCGGAGTTCGAGGTGCATTGTGAGGTCGGTTGCGCCGCACTGTTGGATGTGCCGGAGCGCGTGACCGAAGTGGGTGGACGGCAAAACGCATCGCCCGGGAACGGTATGACGGTGAAGTAGAAAGGGCCGCCCCTCCGAGGAGAGGTAGAGAGCGACGGAGGTGTTGTGATCGATCGCGAGCAGTGTGTCAGAAAGATTGAGCATGTGATCTTGGTTAGTGGGTGATATGGGGTGCGCTCTGAATGGAGAGCGGCGCTTAAGGTGGGTTCGCCGCGGGAGAGCGACGGGCGTCTCCTATCCCGCAGTGAGACGATTCCCACGTATGCGATTCATTGAGGTGTTTGCCGCAGGGCATTCGGATTTCTAGCCCTCAGGGCGGCACCGAGAGCGCATAAGCTCAAGGCGTGTGCTGAGAGTTTTCCAAGATTGCGCTCCACCCGGTATGGCACCACCAGGTAAGAGACGTCCCCGAGTTTTTCACCGAAGTGCCGCCCGAAGTCGGGTTCGTGACGGCTCAGACAAACGGCGGCGAGCGGACGATTACCATGGTGGATCACCGCGAAGGGAACTTGCGCTTCGGTGCCGACGAGCCGGATCTCCAGCCGGAAGTCGGTGCGAGCCCCGTGCCCGATCAGAAAAGAGATGAGAGTGCGGGCTAGAAATTCAGTGCCGTGCCAAGGGTCGCCCGGCTGACCGCTCCGCACCACGAATCTGCCCAGGGCGGAGTCGAATAGGAGTTGGTAACGGTCATCTGAGCTACGCGCCCACACGTCGGTGGCGGTTGGCGAAGGTATTGGGAAATTCATGGGATTAGTTGCGGGATGGGTCGCACATCATGCGGGTGTGGATGTCGCGGTTCGCGAGGATTTCATTCTCGGTCACGATCAGGGGCAGTTTGGGGAACGCGTTGAAAAGCGCTGTCGCTTCTTCGTGAGACACCACCATGGGAACGTAGGCGATGACGACCCGTTCACGTCCGCTAACGAAGATGATGAGCGAGGGCTGTCGGGATAAGCCAGGGACCTCCGGATGGAGATCAAGGCGAATGCTAATGAGACTGTAGTCGACGACGTCTTGCAGTAAATCCGCCAGGCAGTCGGATTTCAGGTAGCGGTGGGACGGCGTGGCGCGCCGATAAGAAAGGTAAACTTGTTTTTTCTCGTCGTAGCATAGATCGACAAGGTGAAACGGATCTGTGGCGACCAAGGTATCGGTAGGATTGAGCATATGAATGAGCGTAGTAGGGAGCGCGTCCGCGATGGCGCTTCAGGGCGATTCGCGCTTCGGCGGCGGGAAGAAGGCAGAGTGATCGCGGCGCGACAGGGCCGCGTGGGGCGAGCGAACCGTTCGGGTGTCGAAGCGAACGGGACGGAAATAAAAAAGGCCGGCACCATGGTAGGTGCCGGCCTTGTGGATGCGTAGCCGTCAGGCTACGCCGCGTGCTCGTCGACGCTGGCTTCAATCCATGATCTTAGGTCGGTGACGAGTGGCGGGAGGATGTTGGCCAGCGCTACCCGATCGATGATGCGTGAAACAACTGCGGTGTGCAGTTTCGGTAACGCATGGTCTGCGGGCAGATTGAGGAGTCTGCGGAGAGCGTGGAGTTGCGGTGCTGACGCAGTCGCCTCGTTTCCGAGGGGCTGGAAGGCATGCTTCGGCAAAATCGCTAGGATTAACTCTGGGAGGCATGTGAGCACACGACCCAGCCAGAGGTCACCTCGTCCATCGTAGACCGCCACGTTGAGCGGGTCAGAATCGAGAAGAATGAATCGCTGGTTACCGTCAGCCATAGTGGAGATGTAGCATGGACCCCCGGCGTAGAGCGGGGGCGACCAGTGAGTCGGCACACCTCCGATTACGACGATATTGCGGGCACTGCGCGCTTGGCTGGCTAAGTCGGGTTCGTGAGCCGCGCGTTGCAGGATTGCATGCGCGTCGCGCTGTTTTGTTCGGCTACGGCTGAGTTGGAACTCTTCAGTCGAGTGGAGTATTTTCATGAGGGATTTGTTTGGTGTGTTTTTGTTCGGTGCGTGGGCCACCGGTGATCGGCGGCAACTTCAGAAATCGGTTTCGAAACGGGACTGAATCGAAGGGATCGAAAGTATTACGCTCTACCGTGCGCTATCAGGCCGAAGGGGCATCGCAGCGAAGCTCGCTGGCCCGCGGCATCCGAATAGCCGAGGCTCGGAATGGCCTCGGAAGTGTTGGCGACCTGAGCGTTTGCTCATGGAATCTAGCGCCAGTAAAAATGAAAAGGCCGGCCCTTTGAGGGGTGCCGGCCTCATCAAAATGCGCAATCGTTAGATTACGCTGCGACCTCATCCGGGCGTGGTTTGATCCAAGCCTCGAAGTCCGCTGCAATCGGCATGAGTGCCTTGGTGAGCACGACTCGATCGATGACCAAGGAGACTGCCGCCGAATGAAGTATCGGCAGTTCGTGATCGACGGGCAGATCGAGAACTTTGCGGAGCGTCGCGAGTTGGCGGGCCGACGCGACTTCATCCCCAGCGGGCATGCTCAACGCGCGCCGGGGCAACGCGGCC
>JAPLTR010000559.1 GCA_026398065.1 Verrucomicrobiota bacterium
GCACGGTGCCAAGCACGGGGACGACGATTTTCTCGACTCCCTGTTTTTTCATCTGCGCCATCAGGATATCGAGCATCTCCTGTTGGATGTCGTTGGCGAAAATCTTCCCGGTCGGCCCGACCTTCTGCGCCATGCGCCACGAGAAATATCCGCTGCCCGCGCCGACATCCGCGACGACCATGCCGGGCTTGAGGTTCAGGGCCGCCAGCAGCAGATCCGTGCGCTCCTCCTCCTGGCGCGTCGGGCGCTCCAGCCAGCCGGCCGCCTGATGCCCCATCACCTGCGCGATCTCGCGGCCCATGTAGAATTTTCCGATACCGTCGCGATCATGCTTCGCCTTGGTCTCGTAGGCCGCCTCCGGCGGACGCGGCGCCTCCGCGGCGGGACACACAAAGGGGACAAGCAGGAGGCAGAGGAGGCGCAGGCTGTGGGTGGGATTCATGGGGTAGGGGGAAAGAGATCAGGACCGCGTCGCGCGACTCAGGTGCCCGGCTGCACATAGGGCGCGGGAGCGAAAAACTTCCGCTCCGCCCCGCGCGGGTCGTCCTCCACGCGCAGCGGCAGGTCGAAGAGCATCGTCGCGCGCCGCGGCAGCTCGAACCGCGGCCACGACGGCAACGCGGACACGCCGGGATTTCCCGTGCGCGCAAAGGCAAGCAGCGCCCCGCTCATCGCGTCCGCGAGCTTTTGCGCATCCGCGCCACCGTCGGCGGTGTAGCGGCTCTGCGCGACGTTGTCGAAGACGAGCGGAATATCGATCGTGTGCGGGGCCTTCCACTTGCCGCCGTCGAACGGCGAGGGCCAGTTCACGTAGTACACCCAGGTCGGCCCGCCCTGCTTCGCGCGCGCCTCGGATTCGAGGACCATGCCTTTCCACGAGCGCGCGGCCGTCGTCGCCGCAAAAAACACATCGCTCGCCGAGTAGTGCGGATACAGCCGGCGATACTCCGCGACGATCGCGTCCGGCGTGAGGTCGCCGAGAAATTGTTTCACGCTCTGCGAGATCGCCGCGGGCAGCGTCTCCCAGGTGAGGGCGAAGAGTGCCGCATTGGCGGCGCCGATGAGATTGCGCGTCTCGTCATGGGTGTTGCCGAGCACCATGGGAATGGCCGCCGACAACGGTGAGGCGTCGGGCGAAAACGGATCGCGCGGCAGCGCCCCGCCATCGACCACGGGCGTCCACGCCGACATCCCGCGCATCGCCGCGCTCAGCTTTTCCGTGGAAACGGTTTTGATCTCCGCAAGGCGCTCCGGGGTGAGTTCGAGCGCCGCGAGGACTTTCCGCGCGTCCGCGGTCGCGTGCTCGCGCGTGCGGCCCGTGAGCTGCTGGCCGCTCATCGTCCACACGCGGTGAAACAGCCCCCGTGCCGCCGGCATCGCCATCAGCGTTGCGCATTTCGCGCCGCCGCCCGACTGACCGAAGATCGTCACGCAGCCCGCATCGCCGCCGAACTCCGCGATGTTGTCGCGCACCCATTTCAGCGCGAGAACGAGGTCGAGCTGGCCGGCGTTGCCGGAGTCGGCGAACTCCGCGCCGCCGAGTTCCGCGAGGTAGAGATAGCCGAAGCCGTTGAGCCGGTGGTTGACCGTCACGACCACCACGTCGCCGCGCCGGCAGAGCCGTCCGCCATCGTAGAGGTCCTCATTCACGGAACCGTTGTTGTAGGCGCCGCCGTGAAAATATACGAGCACCGGACGCTTCCGCCCGTCGCGCAGCGCGGGCGTCCAGACATTGAGCCGCAGGCAATCCTCGCTCGCGCCCACGCCGGCCCGCGCCGCCTGCGGCGCCATCGGTCCAAACGCGACGGCGTCGCGCACGTCGGGCCACGGCTCGGGCGGCACCGGCGCCTGAAACCGCCGCTTCGCCGTGTCGCCGCCGTAGGGGATGCCCTTGAACGCGCGAATGCCCTGGTCGAGATAGCCGCGCACCTTGCCCGCGGTTGTGGCCGCCACCGGCGCATCCGCGGGCTCGCCCGTCGCACCGACGAGGACCGAGGCCGCGGCGAACAGCGCGGCTCCGACCACCCACCGGCGAACGGACGCGAACGCGTTCACGGCAGCTTCGCCTGCACGAGCTTGCTCACGGCCCCGAAGTCGAGGAGGCCCGCCTCGGGCAGCTGCTTGAGCGCGCCGATGACCTTGCCCATTTCCTTTTTCGACTGCGCGCCGGTCGAGGCGATGGCGGCGTTGATCAACGCCTCCACCTTCGCGGCATCGAGGCCCTTGGGGAGGTATTTTTCGAGAATCTTGATCTCGGCGTCGTTGGCCGCCACGAGGTCGGCGCGGCCGCCCTTTTCAAACTCGGCCTTCGCGTCGGTGAGGTTTTTGACGCCCTTGCGCATCGTCGCAATGACGAGCGCCTCGTCGATTTCCTTGTTCGCATCCATGGCCGCGCGCTTGATTGCGGCGTCCGCCGTGCGGAGCGCGAGCGTCGTGGCGCTGTCGCGCGCCTTCATGGAAGCGATGATGTCGGCCCGGAGGGTTTCGTAGGTGGAGGACATGGTCCCAGCCTGCGCAACCCCGCCGTGGTGTCGAGCGCGGGCGTCAGGGCGCGGCGACAACCACCTTGTCCGCCACATACAGCGTATAGGCGGGGCGCTTCGCGGTGGCGTGGACCTTCGCGGCCAGGACCTCGACCTTGAAACCCGCCTTCGTCAGGCGCGCCGCGAACGCGCGGTCATGCGACGCCGACCAGATCACGGCGCGGCCGGTGGGCTTCAGCGCGGCGGCGATGCGCTTCAGGCCCGCGTCGTCGTAGAGCCGGGCGTTCTGCCGCTGCACCATCGCGGAGGGGCCGTTGTCGGTGTCGAGGATGATGGCGTCATAGCGCGCCGAGCCCGCGCGCGACAGCACGGCCCAGACGTCGGCGACGTGCAGTTGCACGCGTTTGTCGTCCACCAGGGCGCCGTTGAGCTTCGCCAGATGCGTCCGGTTCCACTCGACGATCGCCGGCATCAGCTCCGCGAGCTCGACCACCCCGTGGGGCCCCACGCCGTCGAGGGCGCTGCGCAGCGTGAAGCCGAGCCCGAGGCCGCCGATCAACACGCGCGATTTGCCGAAGCGGGGAAAGCGGTCGGTCGCGAGTTCGCCGATCTGCAGCTCCGAGGTCGCCACCGTGGAGTCCATCAGCGCCTGGCCATTGAGCCGCACCGTGTACGCGCCGTCGTGTTCGTGCAGCGTGAGCCGCCCTCCGTCGGGCGTTTTGGTTTCGGCGAGCTTGACGTGAGGTTTCATGCGGCGGGAGGGAAAGGTCCGCTGTGTTGTGGCGCGCCGGAGGCGAAACGCCAGCCCGACGTTGCACCCCGCCGCCGGCCCGCCCAACCTCGCCCGATGCAACCCCTGCCCTCGCGCAACGTCCTCGGCGGCCCCCTCAAGCCCTGCTCCACCGCACCGCTCACGGGCTTCTTCCGCAACGGCCACTGCGACACCTGCGCCGAGGACGAGGGCTGCCACACCGTGTGCGTGGAGGTCACCGAGGAGTTTCTCGTTTACAGCCGCGCGATCGGCAATGACCTCTCGACCCCCGTCCCCGAGTATGGCTTTCCCGGCCTGCAGCCCGGCGACCGCTGGTGCGTCTGCGCCTCACGCTGGCTGGAGTGCATCGACGCCGGCGTCGCCTCGCCCGTCGCCCTCGGGTCCACCCACGAGCGCACGCTCGAAATCGTCCCGCTCGCGGTGTTGCAACAGCACGCGACCGCCTAAAGTCTCTTCGCCCCGTCCATGACCGCTCCGCAGAAAAACAACCCGCTCCACGCCGTCACGCTCGAGGCCCTGCTCACGCAACTCGTCGCGCACTACGGCTGGGAGGAGCTCGGCCGCCGCATCGACGTGCGCTGCTTCATCTTCGACCCGAGCGTCAAATCCGTTGATCTTCGAAAAACAGCGGCAGCCGAGGAAGTGCCGCGCGGACAGCGGCGAGGGGTGCGCGCACTCCACGATGCGGTGGTGCTCCCCCGTGATCAGCTCGCGCTTCTTTTGCGCGGCCTTGCCCCAGAGCACGAAGACCACGCGCGTCGGCTTCGCGTCCACGGCGCGGATGATGCGGTCGGTAAACTCCTCCCAGCCCCGGTCGCGATGGGAAAAGGCCTCGTTGGCGCGCAGGGTCAGCACGGTGTTGAGCATGAGCATGCCCTGGCGCGCCCAGGTCTCCAGGTTGCCGTGGCCCGGCGCCTGAAAGCCCGGGATGTCCGCCTTCAGCTCCTTGTAAACGTTCCGCAGCGAACCGGGGACGCGCACGCCCGGCCGCACCGAGAAGCACAGCCCGTGCGCGTCACCGGGAGTTGGATACGGATCCTGGCCGAGGAGCACGACCTTCACGTCCGCGTACGGGGTGAAACTGAGCGCATTGAAAATCTCGTCGCGCGCCGGCAGCACGCTTTGGCCCGCCTGCACCTCCGCGTCGAGAAACGCGTCGAGCGCGCGGTAGTAGTCCTGCGTCGGTTCGTCGCGGAGGAGCGGAAGCCACGGGGCGGGGATCGGAGGCAGCATGGAGGGCCGCATGTTTCGAGAAGCGCGCCGCCTTCCAACGCAAAAAACGAGTGACGCCGCCGCGTCGCGCGACTATGCGGTTTCCATGCCCCTCCGCTCCCCCGCCCGGTTGTTGTTCTCCGC
>JAPLTR010000654.1:0-648 GCA_026398065.1 Verrucomicrobiota bacterium
GATGCCCGCAGCGGGCATCGACATGGCCGCGCGGGCGATGGACACCCTCCTGCCGGCAAAGTCGGCGCCCAAGCCATGAACCCCCGGCACGCCAAATTTACGATCCTCTGCCTCCTGGTGGCCGCCGCGGCGATTCCCCTCGTTTTGCAACGGTCTCGCTCGACTGAATTGCACATCCTGCAGGAGATCGGACGCCAGCAGTCGGCCGAGCTCCTCGCCCGCCGCACGGCGAGTGCGACGGAGACCGCGGCTGCCGGCGTCCATGAAGCGGCCACACGTCACACCCGGGACGAAATCGCCCGCCTGCAGCGCGAAATCGCCCAATTGCGCGAGCAGCGGGCCGCCGCGGAAACGAGGAAACGTTTTCGCGACCTCGCCGATCCCGCGATTGCCGCCGCGTACGGCCTGAAGCCCGCGGACCCCAAGCCGCTCCCCGCCGGCAGCATCCCGCTCGGCGAATTGACCGACCTCGGACGGGCTTCGCCTGAAGCCCTGTTGCAAACGACGCACTGGGCGCTTCTGCACGCCGATCTGGACCGGCTCGCCCGGCTCGCGTCCTTCGACGCGGACAGCCGGGCCGCGCTCGACGGCTGGTTCGCCGAACTTCCCTCCACCGAGCAGGCCACGTTCGGCACGGCCGACCGCCTC
>JAPLTR010000654.1:659-5737 GCA_026398065.1 Verrucomicrobiota bacterium
CTCTCCCGCGGAAAGCGGACTCGAGCTGGGCAAGCTCAGCCAATCGACGCCGGACGATGCACTGATCCACTTTCGCCTCCGGGGGCCGGACGGCCGGATTCTGCAGGTCGAAGATTTCCCCGTCCGACGCGGCGCCGAAGGCTGGAGCCAGCCGGTCTCCGCCCAGACAGTGACCGCCTATCGGACGACCTTCAACTACCTACCTCCGGCCCAGCGCCGGCTGCTCATTCAACCTTCGCCGTCGCGCTAGCCGGTCTCCCCACCGCCGGTGCATGAATCATCGGGGAAAAATAACCACCTGCTCCTGTGCTCCGCTGCGACTCCCTCGTCAAACGCTACGGCCCGGTCACCGCGCTCGACGGTGTCTCGCTCGAGATTGCGCCGGGCGACTTTTTCGGCCTGCTCGGCCCCAACGGCGCCGGCAAGTCCACGCTCCTGTCGCTGCTCGCCGGACTGCTCCCGCCCGACGCCGGCACCATCACATTCGATGGCGAGCCGGTCGGCGTTCGCCACCCCGCCACCCGGCGGTTGCTCGGGTACGTGCCGCAGACGGTCGCGCTCTACGAGGACCTGAGCGCGGACCAGAACCTGCGGATTTTTGGCGGCGTCCATGGATTGCGTGGCGCCACGCTCCGTGCCCGCATCGACGAGGCGCTCGAGGCCGTGGCGCTCGTTGATCGCCGCCGCGACCCGGTGAAGACCTTTTCCGGCGGCATGCAGCGCCGGCTCAATGTCGCGGCGGCGCTCCTCCACCGGCCGAGGCTCCTCCTCTGCGACGAGCCCACCGTGGGCGTCGATGCCCAGTCGCGCCTCGCGATCTTCGAGTTTCTCGAGCGGCTGAATCGCACCGGGGTCACGATTCTCTATTCCACGCACTACATGGAGGAGGCCGCCCGGCTCTGCCCCCGTGTCGGCATCATCGACCACGGCCGGATCCTCGCGCTCGGTCCGCTCGACGAGCTGCTGACCATGCTGCCCTTCGACGAAGAGATCGCCTTCCCGGCCACGCCGGCGACGCGGGCGTTCGCCGGCTCGCTCGCCGCGCATGGCGCGGTCTCTTCGGATGACACCACGCACCGCTTCGGCGCGCGGGCGAATTTCCCGTTGTCGCAGTTCTACGAGCAGGCCGAACGCCACGGCCTGTCGCCGCGGTTGTTTGCCCACGGGCGCCCGACGCTCGAAGCGCTCTTCCTCCATCTCACCGGCCGCACTCTGCGCGACTAGATGAACCCCGTCGCTGTCCTGCTCTACAAGTCCCTCGCGCGAACCCTCCGCAACCGTACGGCGCTGGTCCTCACCGTCCTGGTCCCGGTCGCAATGATCTATATTTTCGGCTGGGTGTTTGGACTCTACCATCAGGGCGGGCCGTCCGGTCTTCCGCTCGCGGTCGTCAACCAGAGCGACCATCCCGCGGCGCAGGCGCTGGTGGACGCCCTCAAGGCCGAGAAGGCCTTTCGCCTCGTCACCGAATTCGCCGCGGCAGACGGCTCCCCACGCCCCCTGACCGAAGCCGACGTGCGGCCGATGATTCGCGGCCGCGACGTGCGTTTCGCGCTCGTGATTCCGGCAGACGTGATTCCCGCCGGCGGACTCGGCCTCCACCTGAAGATCCTGGCCAACCCGGCGAACGACATCGAAACGCAACGGATGTCCGGCCTCCTGCAGCAAGCGCTGGTGGCCGCCGCGCCGGACCTCGTCGTCCGCTCGCTGCACACGGAGGCCAAAAGACGACTCGGCCCCGTCGCCGACCTCCTCGCCGGGGAGCTCGGCCTCGACCGGGCGGGAGGCTCCCTGAAAAATTCCGCCTGGGGCGCGGTGCTGTCGCGACACGTGAAGATCGAAACCGAACAGCTCGTCGGTCAGGACGTGACCAACCCTCTGGCGACCCGCATCATCGGGGGCTGGGCGGTCATGTTCCTGATGTTCGAGCTGTCGGCGACGGCCACCGCCTTGTTTGGGGAGCGCAGATCCGGCATCTTTCGACGACTGCTGGCCGGACCGGTCACGCGGGCGCACATCCTCTGGAGCCACTTTCTGTTCGGCGTGGGGCTCGGCCTGGTGCAGCTCCTCGCGGTCTTCAGCGCCGGCTGCGTGCTCTACGGCATCGATGCCCTCGCGCACTGGGGCCATCTCGTCGTGGTCGCCGCGGTCGCGGCGGCAGCATGCACCGCCCTCGGACTGCTCGTCGCCGCGCTGGCCGACACGCAGGAAACCGCCTTGGGGCTGGCCACGCTGGTGATCGTGACGATGAGCGCGGTCGGCGGCGCGTGGTTCCCTCCCACCTTGATGCCGCCGTTCATCCAGCAGCTTTCGAAATTCACGCTCACCTACTGGGCGGTCGACGGGTTTACTCAGGTGCTGTGGGCGGGTGACGGCCTGCGGCAGCTCCTGCCCACCCTCGGCATCCTGCTCGGCAGCACCGCCGGCATGATGGCCCTCGCGATCTGGCGCTTCAACCGCGGCCGGCTGTTCGATTGACGATGGGGTCCCCGCCCCCGCCTCCCGCGCGCGGCGTGGGTCAGGGCAGCTCGAACGTCTCGCGCACGGCCGGCGCGTCGGCATACGCGGCGAACCGCACGACTTCGCCGCCGCGGATCGACCACAGGTGGACGACCACCAGGTCGAGGGCCCGGCCCGTCGCGCGGACTTTCCCGCGGAGGCGGCCGACCACCGCGACATCCCGGCCGGCGGGTACGGTGATGATCGGATCGGGCGTCGCGTCGGTGTACCGGTCGAGCCGGGCAAAGAACTCCAGGGCGCCCGCGTGCCCGCGAAACCGCCCGCCCCAGGGCACGTCGGACGTCTGCGTGATCTCCACGTCGGGAGAGAGCAGGGCGAGGACGGCGGCCGCATTGCGATGCGCGAAACGCGCGTAGCCCTCGCGCACGATGTCCACGGGCGAGGTCTCGGGCCGCACCCGCCAGGGGGCGCCCGGCGGAAAAGGTGAAATGCTGGATAAGCTCATGCCAGGTGTCAGATCGGGTCCGGTCTTTGCCACGCCCGGTGGCGCGGCGGAAAAGAAGAAGGGAGCACGCCAACCCAGGTCGGCCGCGCTCCCGTGTCCGACGGACTGCCCCGGCGCGGCGTCCGCCCTGCGGACGCCGCCCGGTTCAAATCCGTATCATTTTCTCCCTTACGGCGCCGTCACGACGCCGGCCACGGAGACATTGACCGCCAGCGTGCCCTGCGCGGTGGTGGTGAACGTGCCGCCCGGGGCGATCTGCAGCGTCATGCCGCCATCGGCGAGTTGGGCCGTGACCGCATAGCCGGTGCCGGGAGCGAGGTCGGCCACCACGCAGGACGTGGCGATGGCCGGGAGCGCGATGCTCACCGCGCCCGACACGGCGCTGCCGGACTTGCTGAACAGCACGGCCACGTTGCCGGTCGCGGTCGTGACGAGCGTCCCTTCGACTCCGCCCACGAGCACGTTGCCCGCCGCCGCACTCAGCGGGGCGGCCGTGCCCGCGGTGGCCGACGAGGCCGCGGCGTCGAAGACCGTGAGCCAGGTCGCCGCCGCCTCCGGCGCGCCGTTGCGGACTTCCAGCCGGTAGACCTTGCCGCGGCCGAACACGTCGGTGGAGGTCACCGCGTTGCCCGCCGGCAGCACCGTCGAGACGCGCCCGCGGAACAGGTTTCCGCCAAAGGCCGCGCGCGTATCCACCACGTCATAACGATGGGTGCCGGCCGCCGCCCCGGTCTGCTCGACCGGCGAAGCCGCCACGTGCCACGCCATCCAGTTGTCGGTGCCCGCGTTGTTGACCGTCGTACGGTCGTAGACGACGAAGAGCTGCGGACGGACATAGACGATGTTGCGCGTCCAGCCGGTGATCGGGTGCGGGGCCCAGTACTGGTCCTCGAGGTGGGTGCCGCGCATCAGCACGTAGCCGCCGCCATCCTCGAAGCGCGACAGCGTGGTCGTGCTGCCCGGACCGTTGCCGATCTGCCCCCAGTAGCCCTGCGCACGCGGAGCATAGTAGGTGTTGAAGATGCGCCGGCCCGCATGCACCCCGTCGGTCTGATCGCCGAACAGCTCGTTGTAGAGCGGATTGAAGACGGTGTTGCCATCGTCGGTGCCGGGCGTGTGGCGCATGAGCGCGCCCCAGGTATTGACGAGGAACTGCACGCCGCCGCGCTGAATCGCCAGCGAGCCCTGGTCCGTAAACTCCTCGGCGGAGTCCGGAAAGCCGGTGAACGGTCCCGACTGGAACGCGCCCCACACGGCGTCCGTGGCCCACGAGCTGCGCATCGCGACCTGCCCGTCGCCCACCGTGCGGTAGCTCAGGCTGGTGCGGTAGTCGGCCTTGGGCGCGGCGTTGTCGTGGAAGAGAAACTCCGCCCAGGACTCCGCCGGGTCGCTGCCGGCGCGGGCGCGCAGGTCGAGCGTGTACTGCTGCATGAGCGGGGCGTTGTCGCCGTTCGCAAAGCGCAGGAGACCGTTGTACTGCGTGGCCCAGCCGGAGCTCGCCGGGGTCGGGATGGTGCCCTCATACACAAAACCGCGGTCGCTCACCGTCTTGAGGTCCGGCCAGGTGAAGTGACCCATCCAGCGCGCGTGACCGTCGGGAAACGTGAAGGGCTGCGCCGTGTCATGGATGAGGTCGAGCCCCTTGGCGGTGAACGCCGCGGCGATCGGACGGAGCATGTTGATGACCTCGAAGGGGCCGTAGTTCCAGCCGTCGGGCGCGCCGCCGCCGGAGAGCCACTGCGCGTGATAGGGCTGCACCATCCCGTAGTGGATGCGGTTCAGCCAGTCGTTCCACATCGCGGCCGCGTTGGGATTCTCACCCTCGGTCGCGAGGGCGCCGAGCGGCTTCGCGCAGTAGTAGCCCGCGAAGTAATTCCCGTTCGGGAAATTCCGTCCGAAGCCCACCTGGTCGAACGACGCCACCCAGCGGTTGATCTCGGTGAAGATCTGCGCGCGATCTGAGTCGCTCAGCGTCTCATGGATCCAGTCGTAGCCCAGCGCGAGCGCGGGCACATAGGCTCGGATCGAATAGCCGGAATCGGTCGTCGGCCGCCCGTGATGGATCGGATCGGACAGCGCGAGCAGGAGCTGTTTTTCCTTCGCGGCGTAGCGC
>JAPLTR010000162.1 GCA_026398065.1 Verrucomicrobiota bacterium
GCGGGATTTGCTTACGCCCCCACCTTTCTATGTCACCACGCTTCTCTTTTCTGCCGCTCATCATGGTCGCCGGGCTGGGCTTGGGCCGGGCGGCGGACCCCGGGGCGCCGACGCTGACCCTGGAAAAGGCGCTGGCCTCGGTGGAGGGCGCCAACGTGACCGTGCTGCTGGGCCGCGAGGCGGCGGCGCAGGCGCTGGAGCAGGCGAACCAGGCGCGCGTGGGCATCCTCCCGAACGTGGGCCTGAGCGCGCAGCAACGCCGGACGCAGGCGGTGACCGTCACCAACGGGACGGCCACGGCGGGCGCGCCGGCGAACCGTTTCGACGGCAAGCTGACCGGCAACTACTCCATTTTGAATCCGCAGCAGCTCTCCGCGGTGCGCTCGGCCCGGGCGGGCGTGGAGGTCGCGCAGGCCGACTACAAGGCGACGGTGCAGTCGGTGCTCTCGAGCGTGGCCCAGGTTTATTTCACCCACCTGCGGAATCTCCGCCGGCTCGACGTGCTCGACGCGAACATTGCGCGGGCGCGGTCCCTGTACGATCTCGCGGTCAACCAACTCAACGCCGGGGTCGCCACACAGATCGACGTCACGCGCGCGGAGGCGCAGGTCGAGCAGACCGTGCAGGCGCGGCTGCAGCAGGAGACGTCCCTTTACCAGAGCGAGCTGCTGCTGAAGCGCCTGCTCGACCTGCCACCGGCGGACCGGATGCAACTGGCGGATTTTTCCGTGCGGCGGGCGGATGCGAGGCCGTGGAGCAGTCGAAGATCGACGTGCGCACCGCGAAGTTCGAGCGGCTGCCGTCGCTCGGGCTCGGCGGCGAATACGGTTACGCGAGCGGGAACTTTGACGACAGCGGCAAGAAGGAGGCCTGGTTTGCGGGCGCGACGCTGAGCGTGCCGATCTTCGACGGGTTGCGCAGCGATGCGGACCGGCGCGCGGCGCTGTCGCGGCAGCGTTCGCAGGAGCTGCGGTTGCACAGCCTTGAACTGCAGATCACCTCGGAGCTGCGGCTCGCCCGGCAGGACGCGGCGTCGCGCAACGCGCAGATCACCGTCGCCGAAAAGAACCTGCGGCTGTCCGAGGAGGAATTGCGGCTGGCGCAGCAGCGCTACCGGCAGGGCGTCGCGGACAACCGCGAAATCGTGGAGGCGCAGAACCGCCTCGCCATCGCGAGCGACAACTACGTCGAGGCGGTGTACCAGTACAATCTGAGCCGCGTCGAACTGGCGCGGGCCAAGGGCGACGTGCGCACGGTGCTCACGGAGAAGGTGGAATGACGGGCGCGAAACTGATCCTGGCCTCGGCGTCGCCGCGGCGGCGCGAGCTGCTGGGGCAGCTCGGGGTGGCGTTTGACGTGGTGGTCGCGGACGTGGTCGAGCACGAGGAGGAGTCCACCGACCCGCGGGTGATGGTGGCGCACAATTCGGCGTTGAAGGCCGACTGGGTCGCAGCGCGGCATCCCGACGCGTGGGTGCTCGGGGCGGACACCACGGTGTTTGTGGACAACACGGCGCTGAACAAGCCGCGGGACGGCGCGGAGGCGCGCGCGATGTTGCGGCGGCTGAGCGGGCGCACGCACACGGTGTTTACGGGGCTGGCGATGCGGCGGGCGAGCGCGGGCCTGCGTCTCGACGAGGGCGTGGCGAGCGAGGTGACCTTCAAGGTCCTCGACGAAGCGGTGATCGAGGCCTACCTCGCACGGGTAAACACGTTGGACAAGGCGGGAGGCTACGGCATCCAGGACCACAGCGAGCTGATCGTGGAGGGCTTTCGGGGGTCGTTGACCAACATAATCGGGCTGCCCATCGAATCGACGAAACAAATTTTGACGCGGGGCGGTGTCGCCCTACCTGTTCCGGGTGGACCCGATCACGCCCTCGAACCGGCCGCACGCGGCGCCGCGGCAGTTCAGCATCGAGCTGGCGCCGGACACCTTTGTGAAGCCGGTGCCGAAACCGCCGCCGCCGAACAAGTTCGTGGAGGCCAATCCCGACGCCCCCGAGAACACCCCGGACAAGACCAACAACTTCGCCGACCGGAACCAGCAGGTCGCCCAGGAAAAGCCCACGCCCGATGGCAAGAGCGACATGCCGGCGCTGGAGGGAAAGAAGGATTTTCAGAACACCCAGATCGTGAGCGGGCAACTGTCGAAGCCCGTGGAGATCATGGAGCCCGTGCCGCCGCAGGAGGTGACCCCGCCGTCGGAAAAAACCGTGCAGGCTCCGAAGCAGGAGCAGAACCCGCTGCCGGGTTTTGAAAAGCGGGAGGGCGAAAACAAGGACGCCTTTGGCAGCA
>JAPLTR010000470.1 GCA_026398065.1 Verrucomicrobiota bacterium
CCGCATCCTTGCGGTCAACCTCTCCTTCGCGCGCAAATTCGGGCAGTCGACCGCGGCGTTCGCCGACGCCAAGGTGGCGGATCTGCTGCATGCGGACGACATGCCGGCGCTGCACGCCTCCGGCGTCGATCTCGCGCGCCCCCCGCACCGGGCCTCGGGCGAACATCGCTGGCGCACCCCCCAGGGCCTGCGGTGGTTTGCCTGGGAGGAGTCCGCGCTCCGCAACGCCGAGGGCGCGATCGTCGCCATCCGCGCCGTCGGTCGCGACATCACCCGGCAGCGCCTCGCAGAGGAACAGTTTTACCGTCTCTCCCGCGCGGTCGAGCAATCCCCCGTCTCGATCATCATCACCGACCTCGACGGTCACGCGCAGTACGTCAACTCGAAGTACACCGCCGTCAGCGGCCACACCCTCGAGGACCTGCTCGACCGCAACATCGAGGTCCTCCGCGACGGCCATCCCAACGAGGCCTCGTACCAGCGGTTCTGGGAGACCATCCGCGCCGGCGGCGAGTGGCGCGGCGAACTCTCCACGCGCCGCGGCGACGGCGGCACGGTCTGGGAGTCCGTCAAGGTCTCCTGCCTCCGCAGTCCGGTCGGCGAGACCACGAACTACCTCTGCCTGCGCGAGGATGTCTCCGAGCGCAAGCGGCTCGAGCACGAGCTCCGCCAGGCTCAGAAGATGGAGAGCCTCGGCACCCTCGCCGGCGGCATCGCCCACGATTTCAACAACCTGCTCGCGATCATCAACGGCTACGCCGAGTTCTGCCAGTCGGGCACGCCCGAGCCGGCCGTCCTCCAGAAAAGCCTGCGCGAGATCCACCGCGCCGCCCAGCGCGCGAGCGGCCTCGTCCGCCAGATCCTCACCTTCAGCCGCAAGACCGAGGTCCGTTTCGCCCCGGTCGATCTCAACCAGCTCTCCCGCGACCTGGTCGCCCTGCTGGCCGAGACCTTCCCGCGCAACGTCGCCTTCCAGGTGGAGCTCCAGGACCGGCTCCCCCCGCTGCTGGCCGACCAGAACCAGCTCCAGCAGATCGTCCTCAACCTCTGCGTCAACGCCCGCGACGCGATGCCGACCGGGGGCGTGATTTCCCTCACCACCGGCACGGAGGCCGGCGCCCGGCTCCAGCGCCTCGGCGCCGATCCGTCGCGCACCTACGCCTGGCTGAAGGTGGCCGACACCGGCACCGGCATGACGCCCGAGGTCCGCGCGCGCATCTTTGAGCCGTTCTTCACGACCAAGTCCGGCAACCAGGGCACGGGCCTCGGCCTCGCCGTGGTCTACGGCATCGTGGTCGCGCACCATGGCTGCATCGATGTGGACAGCACCCCCGGCGTCGGCACCACCCTCATGGTGTACCTGCCGCTGGCCGAAAACAACGTCGTGGTGCCGACCCTGATCGCCGCCAACGAATCGTTTCCCGGCGGCACCGAGTCGCTGCTGATCGTCGATGACGAGGAGTCCCTCCGCACGCTGCTGACCACCGCCCTCGCCCGCAAGGGCTACCGGACGCTCACCGCCTCCTCCGGCCTGGAGGCCATCGACGTGATCAACGATTCGTCGAAACGCTTCGACCTCGTGCTCCTCGACCTCAACATGCCCGGTGCGACGGGCGTCGAGGTGCTCAAGATTCTCCGGATCTGCCGGCCCCGCACCCGCGTGCTGATCATCAGCGGCCACATCACCCCCGCCGCCCGCGCCGAGTTTGAACGGCTCGGCCAGCGCGACTTCATCCAGAAGCCCTACCGCTTGGACGAACTGGGCCGCACCCTGCGCAGCCTGCTCGAAGCCCCCGCGACCTGAGGCGGCCCGACGCGGCCGGCCCCCCCCGCCCGGTCTGGGCCCCAGACCCCAGGGCGACCCTGAGTACTCTCCGGTTGAGTATTCGACCCCTTCGGCGCAAATTCATTTCAAGAAGTGTGCGGTCGCGCCGATTTACCCGGTGGGCACTATCGGACAATCCTATCCATGGACTGTATCACACTCAATGAATCACCGCGAACCACCGTCTTTGCCGACGGGCGTGAGCCGGGCGTTGCGCAGCATGTCACTGCTGCTCCTCCCCATGCTTACACCCAGGTCGGCACCGGCTCTGCCGCACCACCACGCCTCCGGGCCGGGTGGCGCCGGGGCGGGAAGCGACGCGCTGCCTTATCTGGCGTTTGTCGGCGCTCCGCCGCTCCGCTTCGAGAAGGCGACCGTGCCGCCCGATGTCCTCACGCGTCCGGCCGCCGGCGCGCCGCCCATTCCGCCGCTCTCGCCCACCGAGTCCTCCGTCGCGCAGGCGAATGCCTCCGCCGCGCAGTCGGTCGCGGGCGGACCGCTCAATCCGGATCGCACCGCCTCCGCCGACGGCAAGACCGACGGCAAGGCTGCGTCCGCTCCGGCGAAACCCGCTCCCAAGCCCATCCTGCCCGATGACACCCGTCCGGCCTTGCGCCCCGAGGATTTCCTCCCGTACTTCCAGATTCCGGGCACCGGCAAATCGTCGAACGAGGTCAACGTAATCATGCCGGCCAGCGCGCTCCCCGCGCCCGCCGCCGCACCGTTGCCGCCGAGTTCCGCCACCTACACCCAGTCGCCTAAATGATCCGTCCGCCTTCTTCACCGCCTCGCCTCGCCGCCGCGCTCGCGCTTCTCGCGCTGTCCGCCGGCAGCCGGCTGGCCGCGGCCGAAGAAGCCGCTCCGGCGCACGAAGCCCCGGCCGCCCATGCGGAGCCGGCGCACACCCCGCCGTCCCCGGCCGCCACCGAACCGGAGCACGTCCCCCCGCCGGCGCCAGCGCAGGCCGCGCCCGCGCACGGCGCGCCTGCCGCACCCGCCGCCGCGGAGACCCACCCGGCCGCCCCGGCCCACGACGCCGCCCCGACGCCCCCGGCCGAGCACCCGACGCCGTCGGCCGATCACCGCCTGCAGGTCGT
>JAPLTR010000078.1 GCA_026398065.1 Verrucomicrobiota bacterium
TACGGATTATTGCAGGCGGTGCTCGATCCCTACGTCAACGCGCTGCATGTCGCGCTGCTCCGGCAGCGGCGGCGCACGGATGAATCCCAGGAGTGGTTTGCACAGCTGCGCGCGCGCCTGCTGCGGGAAGGGCCGGATCAGTTCACGATGCGCGAAAAGATGGCGCTGCTGATGGACGCCGAGTCAATGATCTGGCTCCACCGTGAGCTCTGGAGCTGCCCGGCGGGCTCGCTGGCCGAATGGTGGCGCCTGGCGATGCGCCAGTACAACGTGCTCACGTACACGCCCACGACGGCTCTGTACCGGTAGGACCGGATCGGATCGCGCCCGTCGCCCGCGGGGGCCCCAGCGCCTTCAGAAGGCTATCATTCGGACGGTTTCGGCGCCGCGGGGCGGAGGATCAGCGCGAGGCCGGCGCCGATGAGGAAGACCGAGTAGAAGGTGCCGCGGCTCACGCCGAGGATGAGCGAGGCGTCGGGTTCGCGGAAGACCTCGCAGACCATGCGCACGAGGGCGTAGGCGAGGAGGAACTCGCCGCCGAGGCGGCCGGGCTGGGTGCGGGTGACGTCGCTGCGCCAGAAGCGCCACTGCATGAAGAC
The DNA here is from genome assembly GCA_026398065.1 of Verrucomicrobiota bacterium. Lineage (GTDB taxonomy): Bacteria > Verrucomicrobiota > Verrucomicrobiia > Opitutales > Opitutaceae > GAS368. The sequence goes on from JAPLTR010000078.1 coordinate 600, forward strand.
GAAGAGGAGCAGCCCCTCGAGGGCGGCCTCGTAGAGCTGCGAGGGATGGCGCGGGACGATGAGGTGCTCGGGGGTGCCGGGCGGGGCGCTGTGGGGGAAGATCACGGCCCAGGCGACGGAGGCGGATTTGCCGTAGAGCTCGCCGTTGATGAAGTTGGCGATGCGGCCGACGAAGAGGCCGGCGGGGGCGGTCGTGACGATGAGGTCGCTCACGTGGAAGAAGGGGACCTGGTGCTTCCGCGCGAAGAGCCAGAGGGCGACCACGACGCCGAGGAAGCCGCCGTGGCTGGCCATGCCGCCCTCCCACACGCGGAACAGTGCGAGGGGATCGTGGAAGATGACGTCGGACTGGTAGAGGAAGAAGTAGCCGAGGCGGCCGCCGAGCATCACGCCGAAGACGATGTAGGTGATGAGGTCGCCGATGGCGTTGCCGCCGAAGGGGGAGCGGCCCGCGCGATGGTAAAGGTGGAGGAGCCAGACCGCGGCGACGAAGCCGAGCACGTAGGCGAGGCCATAGTAGCGGATGCCGAAGTTCTCGGAAAACTTAATGAGAAAGGGATCGAGGTGGTTGACCCAGTAGGCGAGCGGCATGACAGGAGTGAGTCTAGCCGCGGGCGGTGCGTGGCGAATCTATTCTGCGCGGGGCGGGGAGGGCGGGCGGGGAGGAGTCAGATGGATTGCCACGTCGTCCGCGGGGCGGACTCCTCGCAATGACAAACCAGGCGGTCCAGCCGCAGGGGGTGCGGGGAAAAGGGGCGGGCGGCGGGGCGGGAATTGCATGGTATACCGAAAACAACCTTGCGGGGTCCGGGACGGGGGCGCGTAGTCTCGGGACATGAGCGAACTCCAGCGCACACCGTTACGGGACTTCCATGCCGCGCACGGCGCGCGCCTCGTCGATTTCGCGGGGTGGGAGATGCCGGTGCAGTACCGGAGCATCTTGGAGGAGCACAAGGCGGTGCGGCGGGCGGCGGGGCTGTTCGACGTGAGCCACATGGGCGAGGTCGATGTCCGCGGGCCCGAGGCGGCGAAGTTCCTGAACCACCTCGTCACGAATGACGTCACCAAGCTGTTTCCCGGGCGCGTGCTCTATTCGCCGATGTGCTACCCGACGGGCGGTGTGGTCGACGACCTGCTGGTGTACATGCGCGGGACGGACGACTATTTCCTCTGCATCAACGCGGGCAACATCGCGAAGGACCTAGCGTGGATCCGCGAGCAGGCGGCGAAGTTTGCCGTGACGATCACGGACCGTTGCGCGGACTACGCACTGCTCGCGGTCCAGGGGCCGAAGGCGGCGGAGATCGTGCAGTCGCTCACCGGGGCGAAGCTCGGGCTCGTGAAGTACTACCATTTCGTGGAGGGCACGGTGGCCGGGATCCACTGCCTGATCAGCCGCACGGGCTACACGGGCGAGGACGGTTTTGAACTGTATCACGCCGCCGGAGACGCGGTGGCGCTGGCGGAGGCGGTGCTGGCGGCGGGCGTGCCGCGCGGGCTGGAGCTGGCGGGACTCGGGGCCCGCGACAGCCTGCGCCTCGAGGCGGGGTATCCGCTTTACGGACACGAGATCACGGCGGACATCTCGCCGCTGACGGCCGGGCTGGGCTGGACGGTGAAGCTGCACAAGGGCCAGGATTTCATCGGGCGCGACGCGCTCATCGTCGAGGCGACGCAGGGCGCGCCGCACAAGGTGGTGTTCTTCAAGACCGGGGACCGCCGCATCGTGCGCGCGGAGACGCCGGTGCTCGGGGCCGATGGTGCGGTGGTGGGGCGGGTGCTCTCGGGCACGCTCTCGCCGCTGCTGAACGAGGCCATCGGCTCGGCACTGGTGACGACGCCGGCGGCGGCGGGCGCGCTGGCGGTCGACATCCGCGGCACAAAGATCGATTTGCAACTGGTCAAACCACCCTTCGTCGAATTGAAAAAGACATCATGAGCAACGTCCCCACCGAACTCCGCTACGCGAAATCCCATGAATGGCTGAAACTGGAGAGCGACGGCACCGCGACCGTCGGCATCACCGACTACGCCCAGAGTTCGCTCGGCGACATCACCTACGTGCAGCTGCCGAAGGTGGGCGCGACGCTGAAGGCGGGCGAGACCTTCGGGGTCGTCGAGTCGGTGAAGGCCGCCAGTGACCTCTACGCGCCGGTGGCCGGCACGGTGATCGCGATCAACGGCGCGCTCGACAGCGCGCCCGAGTCGCTCAACACCGCGCCCTACGACGCGGCGTGGATGCTCAAGCTGAAGCTCGCGAACCCGGCGGACGCGGCGGCGCTGCTCGATGCGGCGGCGTACACGAAACTGATCGGTTGAGCGGGCGGTCGCTCGCGGAAAGGCCCCGCAGGCGAGCGCGTTCCAACGCTTTGAAAAAACATCTTGCGCAGTCTTCGGCGCAACACGTAGCCTGACCTTCTGGTTTTGGAGGGGTGGCCGAGTGGTCTAAGGCAGGTCTTTGCTAAAGACCCATAGGGATAAAACTCTATCGGAGGTTCGAATCCTCTCCCCTCCGCCAGCCTAAGCCGGTCCCTCCAAGGGCCGGCTTTTTTGTGGAGTGTCCCTGACGCCCGCGAAGCGGCGGCGAAAGCCACGGGCTATTTTGCCAGCGGATGCAGTTCGATCTTACGGAAGAAGATCTCGGCGCCCTCGGACTGAAAGAGGAGCTTGCCAGCGGTGAAGGAGCCGTCCCAGCCCTCCATGACCTTCTCGCCGTTGACGAAGTAGGTGATGTTGCCGCCGTCGCAGATCGCCTCGAGGCGGTTCCACTGGCCGGGTGGCTTCTCGGCGTCGGCGCGGCCGCGGAAGCCGAGCACGTCCTTCCAGTCGGGGTCGCGGCGCAGCCAGTCGATGCGGCCGACGGTGTACGTGGCGTCGGCGCCGGCGGGATTCCAGCGCCGCGTGCCGGGGGTGACCTTGGTCTTCATCGTGGGGGCGATGACGGCGGGCTGGTCGCGGTCGTAGCCGTTGACGAGGATCACGTCGCCCGTGCCGCCCTCGATGATCTGAAACTCCACCGAGCGCATCCACGGGCTGTTGAAGGTCTTGGCGGCGTTGCCCTCCTCGCCCTGGCAATGGAGGAGGATGCCGGAGTCGCGGGCGCGGTCCTTGCGCGGTGCCCAGGTGAGGAGGCCCCAGCGAAACTCCACGACGAGCCGGTACTGGGTGTAGCTGTCCTTGGTGACGATGCCGCCGTAGTGCTGGCCGCTGCAACGGATGGCGGGCGCGCCATCGATCTGGTCGACGACGGTGAAGACGCGGTCGGGGTCCTGCCGGCCGTGCACGGTCTCCCACGTCGTGAAGTTGGAGAGGTCCTTGCCGTTAAAGACAGGGATGACTTCGCGCGGGGTGATCGGAGCGGCAGGCTGGGCGCCGAGCGCGAGCGCGGCCGTCAGGAAGGTGCCGAAGAGCAGCGAGAAGCGGGATTTCATTCTGAAGAGGGGTGGTCGGGCCGAAAAAGGGAACGGCCGATGCGCCAGACTGGA
>JAPLTR010000948.1:0-1359 GCA_026398065.1 Verrucomicrobiota bacterium
ACCCGAGCCCGGCATGCTCCTCGATGCCGCTGTCTCCCTCGGGCTCGACCTCGGTCGCTCCTGGATGATCGGCGACCGCTGGCGCGACATCGATTGCGGGAAACGCGCCGGGGTCCGCACCGTGTTCATCGACTTCGGTTATGCCGAGGAACTGCGCGCCGCCCCCGATTTCACCGTTGGCTCGTTTGCTGCCGCCGCCGAGGTGGTCCTGCGCACCCTCCACGCCGGCTGAAGCCGGACCGCCCCGGGGCTGGCCTACGCGGCTCGCCCCACTGTTCGGCGGGGGTGCCAGACTTCAGCCTTGCCCCGCCGCCCTTGCCGGCTCCCCATTTCCCCTTACATTTCAACCACCGCCTCGTTTATCCTTCCCACTACCATGGCCTCCCTCAGCTCCCTGAAAGTTCAACTCTATGCCGATGGTGCCGACAAAGCCGGCATCCTCGATCTCTACGCCAAGCCCCACATCAAGGGCCTGACGACCAATCCCAGCCTGATGAAGAAGGCCGGCATCAAGGACTACGAGGCTTTCGCCAAGGACATCCTCCAGACCGTCACCGCCAAGCCCATCTCGCTGGAGGTCTTCACCGACGACATCAGCGACATGAAGCGCCAGGCCGCGAAGATCAAATCCTGGGGCCGCAACGTCTACGTCAAGATCCCGATCACCAACTCCAAGGGCGAATCCTGCCTCCCCCTCATCAAGGAACTCGGCAAGGAAGGCGTGAAGCTCAACGTCACCGCCCTCCTCACCCTCTCCCAGGTCCGCGGCGTCGCCGACGCCCTCAATCCCGCCGTCGCCTCCGTCGTCTCCGTCTTCGCCGGCCGCATCGCCGACACGGGTGTCGATCCGATGCCGATCATGCGCGCCTGCGTGCCTCTCCTCGAGGGCCAGCCCAAGGCCGAGCTGCTTTGGGCCAGCACCCGCGAAGTCATCAATATTTTCCAGGCCGATGAGTGCGGCTGCCAGATCATCACCGTGCCCCACGACATCCTCGCCAAGGCCGCAAAACAGGTCGGCCTCGACCTCACCGCCGTCTCCCTCGATACCGTTAAAATGTTCGTCGCCGACTCCACTTCCGCGGGCTTCAAACTCTAAGAAAATCCGCATTTACCTCTGAGGCAGACCGGCGCAGGCTCGCCGGTCTGCCTTTTGCATTCCCTCCCGAAACCTCGACCGCGTGAACATCCTCTTCGTCAACTACGGCGACTTTACCACTAACAGCCTGAACCACATCGGTGGTTTCGCCAACACCCTCTGCGCCGCCGGCCACGCCTGCATCGTCGCCGTCACGAAGGACAAGGACACCCTCGCGCACATCCCGTCGCCGCTCTTCATCGCCGCGAACGCCTCGTTGATCT
>JAPLTR010000948.1:1365-3130 GCA_026398065.1 Verrucomicrobiota bacterium
CCTCTTCCCCGATGGCCGGCCCGCCGAGCTCATTCACGCCTGGACCCCGCGCGAGGGCGTCCGCAAGTTCACCCTCGCCTACCAGCGCGCCGCCGGCACCGCCGCCCGCCTCGTCATTCACCTGGAGGACAACGAGCGCTTCCTCCTCGAGTCCTACACCGGAAAATCCTTCGCCGCCCTCCGCGACTCCACCCCTGCCGAAATCGACGCCTGGCTGGTCGACGGCCTGCCGCATCCCCTCCGCCACGAGTCCTTCCTCCGGATCGCCGATGGCGTCACGCATATCGTCGAGCGCCTCCGCGACTTCGTCCCCCCCGGCATCCCCACGCAGCTCCTTCCTCCGGGCGTCGATTTTTCCCTCTATGCCCCGCAGCCTGCCGATGCCGCCCTGCGCGCCGAACTCGGCCTGCGCGACGGCGAGCGCGTCATCGTCTTCACCGGCTCCAACACCTTCGCCAACGAGCCCGAGATGCGCGAACTCTACGTCGCCGTCGCGTTGCTCAACCAGCGCGGCACCCCCACGCGCCTCGTCCGCACCGGTTTCAATTCGCCCAAGTTCCTCGCCGGACTCTCCCCTGACATCCTGCAGCACGTTCTCGATCTCGGCTTCGTCGAGAAGGCGAAACTGCCGAAGCTCCTTGCCCTCGCCGACGTCCTCGTGCAACCCGGCCACCCCGGCGCGTTCAACGACTACCGCCTCCCGTCGAAGCTCCCCGAGTTCCTCGCCTCCGGCCGGCCCGTCGTCCTCCCACCCACCAATCTCGCCGCCCTCATGACCGACGGTCGCGAGGCCGTCTTCCTCCCCGCCACCGGCACGCCCGAGGAAATCGCCGACACCTGCACCCTCCTCATCGGCGATTCCTCTCTCTGCGCCACCCTCGGCGAAAACGGCGTCGCGTTCGCGCGCGCCCACTTCGATCTCGCGGCCAACACCCGCGCGCTCGCCGCCTTCTACACCGCCACCCTCGCGCGTCCCTCGGCCACCGACTGGTCGCTCATCACGCCCCCCACCGCCAGCGAGACCACGCTCGCCTTCGCCCGCGCCCACTCTGCCGCCGAGGCGCTCGGTGCGCCCGGCGCCTCGCTCGCCGCCGAAACCGGTCTCCTTGCGCACCTCGTGCGCCAGCTCGAGCTCGCCCTCGATGCCAGCGCTTCGGTGAAACACTTCGCGCAGCTCACCGCCGACCGCGACGCCGGCCTCGCCCGCGAAAAACTCTCCGCGGACCATATCCGCAATCTGGATACCCTGCTCGCCGCCGAGCGCGAGAGCTCCGCCACCATCGAGCGCGCCCGCGTCCTCACCAAGAACCACGCCGACAACCTCGAGCGCGAGCTCGCCATCACCCGCGGCGGCTACAACGAGGCCGTCGGCGCCATCGCCCACTACAAGAAGCTCCGCGAGCAGGCCGACGCCCTCCTGAAGTCCGCCCGCGTCCAGGTCGTCGCCTACGAAAACGCCCTCATCCAGGCCGACGCCCGCCTCGCCGCCCTCGAAAACTCCCTGCAGGTCACGGAGGAGGCCCTCGTCCTCTCCCGCGACGAGACTCGCACCGCCCGCGCCGCGCACGCCGCCGAAGCCACCGAGCTCCGCGCCCAGTTCGAGGCCGCCCGCGCCGCCCTCGAGGCCGCCCGCGCCGCCGAGCAGGCCGTCGCGGCCAACCGCATCGCCGAGGCCGAGGCCCTCGTCCGCTCCCGCGATGAAAAGATCGCCAAGATCCAGTCGTCGTTCTCCTGGCAGGTCACGTCGCCCCTCCGCGCCCTCCGC
>JAPLTR010000188.1 GCA_026398065.1 Verrucomicrobiota bacterium
TCGCAACTTCCAGGGCTACACCACCGACGCGGCGGAGACGCTCCTGGCGGTGGGCCCGAGCGGCATTGCCGAGACGGCGCAGGGCTATGCCCAGAACGAGACCGATCTCGCGCCCTGGGCCGAGGCCGTGCAAGCGGGCCGCCTGCCGGTGCGCCGGGGCATCGCGCTCTGCCCGGACGACCGGCTGCGGCGTGACGTGATCGAGCGGCTGATGTGCGACCTCGGCGTCGATCTCGCCGCGGTAGCCGCGCGCCACGGGGCCGACCCGGCCGTCTTCCTGCCCGATCTCGATCGCCTCGCGCCCTATGCCGCCGAGGGCATGGTGGGCACCGACGGCTGGCGCGTCTGGCTGCCGCCGGAGGCGCGCATCGCGGTGCGCAGCATCGCCGCCCAGTTCGATACCTACCTGCCGCAGGGCGCCGGTCGCCACGCGACGGCTGTGTAGCAAGCGCAAGCCGAGGAGCCTTTCACGGAACCAAATCCGTTCGGCCGCGTTGCAGACTTGGCCCGTAGAACCGCGCGGCGACAGAGGGGCGAAAATGCGCCAGAAGCTCGAGCATGTCCGCGAATGGGCGCACGACGGCCTTCAGGCAGGCGAGGTTTCGGTTCGCACTTGGTATCGCTACATGAAACTGGTCGAAACGATCGATCAGATCACGGCCGAGATGGACGCGCGCAGCGCCGCCACCGCGCAGAGGCAGCGCGACCTGGGCTGGCGATGTGAGCTGAGGATCACGGATAGCCATCAGCCATAGGGCCAAGGTCATCGGGGGCGGTACCCGATGGTCCGCCGGCGGCGATCAAACAAAGATACCGTTCCGTTGCCCCCTCTACCGGACAAGGGCCGCCCGGGCACGCGAGTCGAACCCCGCAACTAGGTTTCTGCGTCCTCTTCGGAGACAGGTTTTTCCGAGCCGGAGTCCTCTGCCGGCGCCCCGGAGCCCTCACCCAGCAGTAGTGCAGCCGCCCGATCCCGGAGGGCTTCGGCATAGCTTCGAAGCGGCCTCAGAAGGTACGGGCTCACGAAAGGTTCAGGCTGCGCCATCGTCGATCCACCGGCCTGACGGCTCGATTGCGATACGGCCCATGGGCAAGGCCTAGAGCATGGGCGGAAGCTGATCGCCGGGCTCGACGGCGGCTTGCGCCCGGCGCTCGACGCGTACGGCCGTGTCGGCGCGCACCAGTTCGATCACGTCATCGATCGCCCCGGCCAGCTGAACGCCGGCATCGTGGATATCGTTGGTGTATTCCCATTTCTTCGCGTCGCTGAGCGAGCCCTGCAGCATCAGTTCGGAGAATCCGACCACGGCTGTGAGGGGTGTCCGCAGCTTGTGGCCAATCTCGACAAGCACCTCCGCCGTGCTCAAACGTTGGCCATTTTCCCGCGGCCCCTCCCGCTGGTGGGACGTGACGGCTCGGGTTCCCCCTTTGTATGAAGCGGCGGGACTGTCGTCGGAGACTTCGGCGATGCGGCGCAAGGGCCGCGTCAGGTAGGTGCTGATCAGGGGCACAGTCGGTCTCCCTTCTTACCGGCGGTCCGCCGGTGAGCTGCTAGACGCGATGACGGCGCCCAACCTGACGGCGGCACCACCACACTGGGGGAGAGACTGGTGAGCCGGGGGGGGCAGATCGAGCGCCGCCAAGTGATTGCGCCCCAGCAGAAACAGCCTCGGAAAATACTCATAGGCATCACATCCGACTCGCAGCTCCTCCGAAGATACGTCTCTGCGCTTGTCGCTGCGGCGTAATCGTCAGGGCAGGAACATTCTTCCCCGCACGCATGTTCTCCCGCCGGATCGCCCGCTCCCCTGGCGGTGAACAGTGAGAATATCGATGACACCTCCGACAGCGGCCAGCGGAGCGAGCGCGAAACCGG
>JAPLTR010000164.1 GCA_026398065.1 Verrucomicrobiota bacterium
GGCGAGACCGTCGCCGCCGTCGCCGGTGAGACCGTGCAGTCGCCCGCCCATCCGGCGCGCGCCAACGCCGGCACCCGCCGCAGCCCGCAGGACAAGGGAGCCAAATCCACCTCGGCCGCCCACCGGCCCCAGGCCCATGCGGACAATCACGCTCCGGCCCAGGCCAAGAGCGAGATCACCCAGGCGCCGGACGGTGGCGACCTGTCCTTCCGCGATCATACCTGATGCCAGGGATGGTTTTCGGGATGGAGCGCACCGGCTTCCGGCGTGTTCCCTCCCCCTGTTTTTCACCAGCGCGCCGCAACCGGCGCGCTTTGTAGTCTAGCGCCATGCCCTCCAGGAAAGAAAATCTGCCGGTTTCGGGTCTGCTGGGTGCAGGGGTCGCCGCCCTCGCGGGCGTCGCCGGTGCCTGGTCGGCTGGTCCTGCCTTGCAATCCGGACAGCGGCGTGGGGATGACTTGCTCCTCGATGCGGTGCTGGCCCAGGTGGGGCATGGCGTCATCGCGGTGGATTGCGCGGGATTGATCACGACGTTCAACGGCGCCGCCGGGCGGCTCCTGGGCTACGGGGCGACCGAGGTGGTCGGACGGCTGGGGCTGCTCGACCTGTGCGAGGCGGAAACGGTCAGGGCCCATGCGGCCGAACTCTCCGCCGAACTCGGCCGGGAGATCGCGCCGGGGTTCACTTCCCTGACGCACCGTCCCCGGGAATGCGGCCAGCCCGAGGAGCGGGAGTGGTCCCTGCTGCATCGCAATGGGACCCGGGTGCCGGTGAATCTCTCGCTGACGGCGACGCTCGACCGGCGAGGACGCCGGACCGGTTATCTGGTGGTCGCGACCGACCTGACGGAGCGGCAGCGGGCGGCCACGCGCGAACGAGAGTTTGGCGCCCGCTGGCAGAAGATCGCCTCGCAGGTGCCGGGCATGGTCTTCGAATATCGGCAACGGCCGGACGGCACGCGGCATTTTCCCTATGTCAGCGAGGGCATTCGCGAGATCTACGGCCTCGCCCCGGCGGAGGTCAGCGACAACTCCCTGCTCGTCCAGACCGTGATCCACCCGGACGACAAGGTGCGGGTGAACGCGTCGATCAACCGGTCCGCGCAGGAGCTGGCGCCCTGGCTCTGCGAATACCGGACTCGGACGGCCGACGGGAAGGTGCGCTGGCTGCTGGGCAATGCGCTGCCGGAACGGGAGGCCGACGGCACGGTCGTGTGGCACGGCTTCATCACCGATATCACGGAGCGCAAGCGGGCGGAACAGGCGCTGGAGGAGAATCGCACGCTGCTGCAGAGCATCGTCTCGAGCGTGGACCTGGCGGTCTTCGTGGTGGAGATGCTGCCCGACGGCGATTTTCGCTATCTGGAGGTCAATCCGGCGTATGAAAAACTCACCGGTATTGCGGGACATGAAATCCGCGGTCGCCGGCTGGGCGAACTTGTGCCCATGATTCCGGCCGAAATGGCGACCGGCCTGGCGGGAAATTTCCGTCGCTGTACCGCGGCGGAGGGCCCGATCGAGTACGAGGAACCGTTTTTCGTGCGCGGCCGGCTGCTGTGGTGGCAGACGCGCCTGACGGCGCTGCGGGACGAGGGGGGCGGCGTGCAGCGGATCGTGGGCCGGTCGCTCGACATCACCGACCGGAGGGGCAACGAGCGGCGTTTCCAGGCGCTGACGGAACGCCTGCGGCTCGCCACCGAGGCCGCGCAGGTCGGCATCTGGGATCTCGATCTGGTCCAAAACCGGCTCTCGTGGGACGAGCGCCAGATGGCGATCTACGGGATGACCCCGGAGACCTTTGGCGGCAATTTCTACGCCTGGCGCCAGCGAATCCACCCGGCCGACGTGGCCCGCCTCGACAAGGAGCACCGGGCGGCGGTCGAGGGCCGGGCGCTGATGAACACCGAGTTTCGCATCCTGCGGCCCAACGGGGAGGAGCGCGTGATCCGGGCGTGCTCCCATGTGCAACGCGATCCGGCGGGGCGGCCTGTGCGCATGGTCGGGGTCAATTGGGACGTCACCGCCGAGCGCCGGGCGCAGGCCGGGATCCTGCAGGCGAAAGAGGAGGCGGAGCGGCTCAACGGCGAACTCACGCAGGCTCTGATGCAGGCTCATTCGTTCGCCGGCGAGGTGGAGGGCCTGAATGCGCAGCTCAAGCTCGCCCTGGACCGTGCCCAGGAGCTGGCGCGCGAGGCCTCGGCGGCGACCGTCGCAAAATCCGAGTTCGTCGCCAACATGAGCCACGAAATCCGCACGCCGCTCAACGCCGTGATCGGCATGAGCGGTCTTCTCCTCGGCACCGGCCTCACGGCGGAGCAGCGGGAGTTTGCCGAGACGATCCGCTCCAGCGGCGACGGCCTGCTGGGGCTGATCAACAACATCCTCGACTACTCGAAAATCGAGTCGGCCCGGCTCGAGCTGGAGCGGCGCCCCTTCGACTTGCGCGAGTGTGTGGAGGAGGCGCTCGACCTGCTGGCGGCCCGGGCGGGTGCCAAGGGCCTGGATCTCCTCTACCACCTGGAGGAGGGCGTGCCTGAAACGATCGTGGGCGATGAGACGCGATTGCGCCAGGTCCTCGCGAACCTGCTGAGCAACGCCGTCAAGTTCACCGCCGAGGGCGAAGTGCTGCTTTCGATCCATCTGGCGCCGGGTCGGGACGGCGGAGCGATTGGACTCCAGTTTGCGGTGCACGATTCGGGCATCGGCATTCCGCCCGACCGCATGGACCGCTTGTTCAAGACCTTCAGCCAGGTCGACGCCTC
>JAPLTR010000312.1 GCA_026398065.1 Verrucomicrobiota bacterium
AGGACGGTGGGGGCGATGAGGTAGGCTTTGTTCAGGGGAGGGAGTCGAGGGACGGGTGAGAGGAACGAGCGCGGGGAGGCGGCGCGGGAGATGCGGCGGGCACAGCCGAGGAGAGGGGGATTGAACTCAGGGGGCGGGGCCGACTCGCGGCGGCGGGCCGGGGACCTGCGCGCGGCGGAGGCGCGAAGATCCGGACGGTCCGCCGGGAGGTCGGACCCGGCCCACTGAGGTTAAAGGTTGAGCAGCGCGGCGGCTACTGGCCGCCGGGTTTGGGGTGGTTCGCGGGCGCGGGAGCGGCGGCGGCCAGCTTGTCGGCGGCTTCGAGATTTTCGAGGAGGCGGTAGTAGGCCTCGCGGTTGGGGTCGGCGCGCTGGAGGTAGTCGGTGAGGAAGGCGCTTTCGGCGGCGAGTTCCTGCTGGCGGGGCGTGAGGACGGCGAGGGATTCGGTGGCGCGGGCGACGTCGGCGCGACGGCGGTCGATCTGGCTGCGGAGCTTGCGCTCATGCTCGAAGGCGTGCGTGCGGCGCTGCTCGGCGGCGGCGAGGGCGTCCTTCTGCGCGGCCTCCTGCTGCTCGCGGGCGAGGCGGACCCGCTGGCGTTCGGCGGCGGCGGTCGCGGCGGCCTCGCGGGAGGCGACGAGCGCGGCCTGGTCGCGTTCGGCCTTGTCGCGCCGGGCGGCGGCGGCCTGGGCCTGCTGGGTGGCGACGGTGGCGTCGCGGCGGATCGAGTAGGCGGCGTAGAGGCCGCCGAAGAGAGCGAGGGCGGCGAGCGGGGCGATGAGGCAGGCTTTTTTCATGTCTCGGTGGGGCTCACATGCGAGACGATGAAGGGAGGGGAATCTTAGGAGGATTTTGGAGGGAGGAGCACTTGATGAGTCAGCGGATCACGCCGCTTTGCTTTATGATTCGGGAGTGCCGCGGGCGGCATGCCAGAAGCGGGCGACCTCAACCGTGGTGCCGTCCAGACTCAGACGATAGACGATGCGATAGCGCCGAAAGATGATTTCGCGGGCTGCAGGGTTATCGTACTCTGGCACGATGCGGCCGGATTCGGGAAAGTCGGCCAACTGTTGGACGCGGTCTATCAGTAGGCCGCCAAAGGCGAGTGCCCGATCCGGGCTGTCTTGGGCGATGTAACGGACAATGTCCCCGAGGTCCTCGATCGCCCGGGGCGAGAGGATTACTTTCCGGCCCATTTGGGGAGCATCTGGCGGACCTCCTCAAGGGACACGCCTTCACCGCGGTCGAGTTGCTCGAAACCTTCGCGGACACCGGCGACGAACTCGATCTCACGGGCGATCTCCTGGAGGGAGACGTCGGGAGGGAGCCGTTGCAGCAGTTCGATGACGGTTTCCTTGGCGCTCATGACTGGAACAGTAGCAGAGCAGGGCGCGCTGACAAGTTCACAACCGAACTTTGTTGAACGTTCCGGGTCCTGAGTAAGCACTCGCTATTTTGCCCGAAACGACTTGTTCTGATTTTAAGATGAGCTATGCATTAATCGACAACGCCACCTTGACTGCGGTGCAAAGGCTTACTGGTGATATCGAGCTACGCACAAAAGACTCTGTGGATTGCGACATTGTTGCGATAGAGAATTTGGTTGAGGCATGTCTTTTTTACGACGAAGTCATCTGCGTAGATGACTACAAGGAGCAATATAGGGCTGCGCGAAAGAATGCGTTTCCATTTATCCGTTTTATTGCGCCATCAGACTATGACCTCTCGAAGATAGATGGATGGGTGCAGGCGGAAGTTGCTAAATCTATCCCGAAGATACATGGCGGAGAATTTGCAGATGCCAATTTCAGAAGATTTCTTGAACTCCTTAAGATGAATGTTGTTTGCACTTGGGATATTTCATCCAGTGTTTACTATCTTACGCTAAAAGCACTTGGTCAACCTCAGGGCTCGGACGCGCAAAAATATTCTGACTATGTTGCAGCTATTTTTTCCGAGCTATCTGACAATAGTGCGACAAATGGTCCGCTTCGTAGCGATGTTGAGCTTGTGGATTCACGAGGGAATCCGATCACTGCGGGGTATCGAATTCCTGGGGCGAAGTGGGGTGATGGGACGCAGGGAGGCATGTCATCCGGATTGCGGTACTTTGTTGCCAGTCTGAACTGGCTGGCTTACAAAACGATCTACTATGCCGCTTGTGCGCGTTTCTTTTGGGCGGATGTTTTCCTGCATCCAATACGGCACGCATTTCTCAGTAACTATATGGAGCGCGTCGGGGCATATGATTATGTTTTGGCTCGGTCGTTGCTGACCAAAATGAATCAATCTTTTGATGCTGAATTTGTATCGATTGCCTCTGGGGGAAACGGTTCGGTGACGGCTTTCGGGTTTCCATTTTTCGCTGCCTGGATCGTTAGGCAATGCGGGTCTCCCAAGAGAATCATGGCGACAGCCATCGAAATGAGAAATGCCGCTGAATTCCGAGAGGCTCGCGATCAGCTTAAGGCTATTAGAATTCACTATGACGAAAAGGATGAGGTCGCCGCATCTAAAATGGCCCAGAAAATTACCCGCGATTTCAGTAAGCTCGTGCTCGATATTCGCGAGAAGTATGGGGTGATTACGGCGCAAGGCGCCTCTTTGACCGGTCTTATTAAATGTTACAACGGCGCGGCATCATTTAAAGGGTGGCCTAAATTGCCAGAGTTGGATATTAGGGTGCCTCTGCCTGCTTTTATGCGGAAATCGCGAGATGGAGGCGTGGTCGCTGCTTATCGCAACCTTAGCAACGACATCGATTCAGTATGGCGATTGGGTGAGGTGCGCGACGTATTGGGTTCCGCGGTGAGACTCAAAGAAGATGTTCGTGCAATGCGACTAGGAGTCGAAGCTCCGAAGTTTCGACGAGCGCACTCTCCATTCAAAAGCCCCATGTAGGCTAAAACTTGCCTTCCAGGAACATGGGGCTTGTTGAGTGACCGGGCTCAATTTGGTTGCCAGCCTTACAGATTCTTATCCGTGACCGCGCCCTCCGAGGCGCTCGTGACGGTGTGGGCGTACTTGGCGAGGATGCCGCGGGTTTCCTTGAGCTTCTTGGGCTTCCAGGCCTTGAGGCGGGCTTTGATTTCCTTCGCGGGGAGGCCGAGGGTGAGTTCGTTTTTCACGGCGTCGATCGTGATCGGGTCGCCGTTTTTCACGATGGCCAAGGGGCCGCCGTTGAAGGCTTCGGGGGTGATGTGGCCGACGACGAAGCCGTGGCTGCCGCCGCTGAAGCGGCCGTCGGTGATGAGGGCGACGTCCTTGCAGAGGCCCTTGCCCATGATGGCGCTGGTGGGCGAAAGCATCTCGCGCATGCCGGGGCCGCCGCGGGGGCCCTCGTTGCGGATGACCATGACGTGGCCGGGCTTCACCTTGCCGTCGAGGATGGCGCGGAGGGCGGTCTCCTCGGACTCGAAGGTGATGGCCTTGCCGGAGAACTGGAGGCCCTCCTTGCCGGAGATCTTGGCGACGGCGCCTTCGGGGGCGAGGTTGCCGTAGAGGATGCGGAGGTGGCTGTCCTTCTTGATCGGGTTGTCGAAGGGGCGGACGACGTCCTGGTCGGTCGGATACGGCTGCACGTCCTTCAGGTTTTCCGCGAGGGTCTTGCCCGTGACGGTGAGGCAGTCGCCGTGGAGGAGGCCGGCGTCGAGGAGCATCTTCATGAGCGGCGGGAGGCCGCCGATGCGCGTGAGGTGCGCCATGCCGTATTTGCCGGAGGGTTTGAGGTCGGCGAGGACGGGGACCTTCTCGCCGATCTTGGTGAAGTCGTCGATGGAGAGCTTCACATTGGCGGTGTGCGCGATGGCGAGGAGGTGGAGGACGGCGTTGGTCGAACCGCCGAGGGCGATGGTGACGGTGATCGCGTTCTCAAAGGCCTTGCGCGTCATGATGTCGCGGGGACGGATGCCGGCCTTGAGGAGGGCGAGGGCGGCGGCGCCGGCGTTGCGGCAGTCGTCGCGCTTTTCCTTGGAGATGGCGATCTGCGCGGAGGAGTTGGGCAGCGACATGCCGAGGGCCTCGATGGCGGAGGCCATGGTGTTGGCGGTGTACATGCCGCCGCAGGAGCCGGGGCCGGGAATGGAGCAGGCCTCGATCTTGCGCAGGGCCTCGTCGTCGATCTTGTGCGCCGAATGCTGGCCGACGGCCTCGAAGACGGAGACGATGTCGCACTCCTTCTTGGAATCGGGGTGGATGCCGGGGAGGATGGTGCCGCCGTAGACGAAGACGCCGGGGCGGTTCAGGCGGGCGAGGGCCATGATGCAGCCGGGCATGTTCTTGTCGCAGCCGCCGATGGCGACCAGGGCGTCGAAGCCTTCGCCGCCCACGACCGTCTCGATGGAGTCGGCGATGACTTCGCGGGAGACGAGGGAGTAGCGCATGCCGGGCGTGCCCATCGAGATGCCGTCGGAGACGGTGATGGTGCCGAAGATGATGGCCTTGCCGCCGGCGGCATCGGCGCCCGCGGCGGCGTCGCGCGCGAGCTGGTCGATGTGCATGTTGCAGGGGGTGACCATGCTCCAGGTGGAGGCGACGCCGACGACGGACTTCTTGAAATCCGCGTCGGTGAAGCCGACGGTGCGGAGCATCGAGCGGGCGGGAGCGCGGTCGGGACCGTCGTGGATGACCGAGGAGAACTGGCGGGTCGGATCGGGGGATTGGCTCATGGGAAAGAGGAGGGTTAGGGAGGTTGGGAACGCAGGAAACGCCGAGGGAGGAAACGTGGAAACGCGAGGCAACCAAGCGGGGGGGCGGCGGGCAAGTGCGTTTGCGGAAATGATGGGGGCGGGGCGGGGCGTTTTCGTGGTTGCGTGCCGGAACGGGCGGTGTGTTCACTCGGCGCGACTTTATCCGCATGGCGTTCAATCTGAAAAAAGTGCTGAAGGCATTGCTGCTTTCGACCAACCAACCGCTCTCGATCAAGGATGTGCAGGGCGCCTTCACGCGTTTTCACGACCAGGCGGCGCTGTTTGCCAAGACGGCGGGCACGGAGGAGAGCGTCGAAAGCGCGCCGGTCGCGGCCGCGGTCGCCGAGGCGGCCCCGGTGGCGGACGTCCCTGCGCCGGAAGCTCCGGCGGCCGAGGCCGGTGCGAGCACCGAGCCGGCTGGCGACGCCGTGGCGGCGGTTGCGAGCGCGCCGGCGGACGAGGCGGTCGAGGTGGCGGTCGAGACTTCGCTGGAGAAGGACCCCGAACTTTATTCCGAGGTGCCGTCGCTCGTGACGGCGACGCAGATCCGCGAGGCGATGGATCAGATCGCGGCGGACCTGCGGGCCACGGACGAGGGCCTCGTGCTCATCGAGGGCAATGCGGGCTACCGGCTGATGACGCATCCGCGGTTCGGCCGCTGGGTGCGGATCTTGCGGCAGGAGCCGCCGCCGGTGAAGCTGAGCCAGTCGGCCATCGAGACGCTCGCCGTGGTGGCGTACCGCCAGCCGGTGACGCGCGGCGAGATCGAGACGATCCGCGGAGTGTCGGCCGAGGCCGGCCTCAACAAGCTGATGGAGCGCGAACTCGTCTATATCACGGGGCGCGCGGATTCGCCGGGACGGCCGATCCAATACGGGACGACCGACCAGTTTCTGGAATTCGTGGGCGTCAAGTCGCTCGACGAGTTGCCGGCGTCGGACGTGCTGTCGTCGCGGCAGATCGACGAGTGGCTCAAAAACTCCTCCAATGCGCACAAGCCGAACGATGCGGACATGGGGCTGGACGAGCAGGCGGAGCAACTGCCCTTGGACGCGACAGCGGCGGCGACCGAAGCCGCGCCAGGGACGGCCGCGGCCGAGGGCGGCGAAACGCCCGCGCAGGAAACACCCGCCCCGGAAGCGCCGATGGAGCGCGAGATTGCCCCGCCGACCGAACCCGAAACCCCCAAGGAATCCTGAACATGGCCCTCGAACCCATTCGCCAGCAGATCGACCAGATCGACCGCCAACTGGTCGAATTGATCAACCAGCGCCTCGGTCTCGCCGCGGAAATCGGCAAGGTGAAGCGCAGCTCGGGCGGACAGATCTACGTCGCCGAGCGGGAGGACGCCGTGATGCGCAAGGTGACCAGCCAGAACGAGGGCCCGATCAAGAACGAGGCGTTGCGGGCGATCTACCGGGAGATCATGTCGGCGGCCATCGCGCTGGAGAAGCCCCTGCTGATCGCGTACCTCGGACCGGAGGCGAGCAACACCCATGCGGCGGCGATGAAGAAGTTTGGTGCGAGCGTGGACTATCACCCGATGGCGTCGGTGAGCGACATTTTCACGGCGGTGGAGAAGGGCGAGACCGACTACGCGGTGATCCCGATCGAAAACTCCACCGAGGGTTCGGTGCGCGAGGCGCTCGACAGCTTCGTGGAGAGCGACCTCAAGATCGTCGCCCAGATCTATCTGGAGATCAACCACGCGCTGATCTCGAACTCCCGGCTGGAGGACATCGAGCGCGTCTATTCGAAGGACCAGGCGCTGGCGCAATGTCGGCACTGGCTGCAGCGCCACCTGCCGCATGCGCAGCTGATCGACGCCTCGAGCACGTCGCGCGCGGTGCAGATCGCGAAGGACGAGCCGGGCACGGCGGCGATCGCGAGCGAGCTCGCGGGCGAGTTTCACGGCGTACCGGTGCTCGAGCACAGCATCCAGGACCGCGCGGACAACACGACCCGGTTCTTCGTGATCGGCCGCCAGCCCTCGGGCCCGGTGGGCGGCCGGAACGACATCACGAGCTTCCTCGTCTCGCTGGGCGACGAGGCGGCCTCGCATTCGGGGGCGCTGCTCAAGATGCTCATGCCCCTCGCGGAACGCGGGATCAACCTCTCGAAGATCGAATCGCGCCCGAGCAAGAAGCGCCCGTGGGACTACTATTTCTTCCTCGATGTGACGGGTCACTATGAAGACCCCGCGATGAAAGAGGCGCTGGCCGAGCTGAAGAAATTCTGTCCGCTGGTGAAGTGGCTCGGGAGCTATCCGGCCGTGAGCTGAGCGCGCCGTGGTGATTCAGATGGATCGCCACGACGCGCGGTGCGCGTCTCGCGATGACAGAACGGGGAGCGCTCAGCCGAGCAGGACCTGCCACTGGTTCTCGCGCGCGGCGCGGGCGGCCTTGAGGGCGCCGATGGCGACGTAGCGCTTGTAGTCCTGGCCGGCGAGGCGGACCTTGGGCGCCTCGTAGCCGTCGTCGGAGAGCTTCTTCTGGAGGACGGCGTCGATGCCCTTGAGCTGGGAGCCGCCGCCGGTGATCACGATGTTCTGCAACAGCGTGACCACGGAATCGGAGGAGGCGCGCTCGATGAGCGAGGTGAGCGACGGATAGATTTTGTCGATGAGGGTGTTGCAGGCGCGGCCGATCACGTCGGCGAGCTCGATGGTGTGCGCCTTGCCGGCCATGATGACCTTGACCTCGAGCGGACGGCGCGACGGGCCGACGTAGCCGTGGGCCTCCTTGATCTCGCGGACCTTGTGACGGGAGAGGCCGTTGTTGGGGTAGGTCCGGTTCATCTCCTCGTGCATGAGCTGGTCGATGGCATCGCCGGCAAACGGGATGCTGATCTGATCCTCGCTCGTCGGGAAGTAGCCCTGCACGAGGCAGAGATCGCTCGTGCCTCCGCCGATGTCGATGAAGAGGGAGTTGACGACGGGATCGAGGTAGCCGGGCTGGCTGACCCGCGAGTCGTCGCGGTACCCGAGCGCGGAAAGGAAGGGCTCCGGGATGAGCAGCACGCGGTCGAAGATGCCATAGACCGCGCGGCGGATGTCCTCGCGGGCCGACTCGCTGGCATTGGCCGGCACGCCGATGACCGCGCGGATCTCGGCGGTGCCGGTGGGATCGGCGAGGGTGCGAATGTACGCGAGGAAATCGCGGGCCGCAACCGGATCGGTGATGACACCCTCGGCGAGCGGGGCGACGAGGCGGACGTGGAGCATGTTGCGGATGGCTTCCTCGCCGTAGATCAGCTTCGCGTTGCCGGTGATGATGCCGTCGACGATGCCGTCTTTCACATACCCGACGACGGTGGGGACGACCTTGCTCACGGTGATGTCGGTGCCGGTGGAGGGGCCGGCGAGCAGGCAGGATTTGTTGGTGCCAAGGTCGAAGCCGACGACGAGGGTCTTCGTCTTGGCGACAGGCGTGCGGGAAGGCGTCGAGGCGGACGAGGGAACGGGCGAAAGAGGGGCAGCGACAGGTTTTTCGAGGGTGGCAGTTGTCATGGTTGGTTTTGTTTCTTTGCGGTGGGACGAGCTGTGGCTGGAGAATCGAAGATAC
>JAPLTR010000673.1:0-2951 GCA_026398065.1 Verrucomicrobiota bacterium
CCTCGACGCCCTGCCCTGGTCCAGGAAATGACCCGCGCCCCTTTTCCCTATGCTCCGCCTGCTCTTCTCCCTCGCCCTCCTCTGCTCCGTCTTCGCGGTCGCCGCGGACGCCCCGCCCCGCCTCTACATGGTCGGCGACTCCACCATGGCCAACAAGCCGCTCGACCTGCCCGAGCGCGGCTGGGGCATGGTGCTCGGCCAGTTCTTCACCGATCCGGCGATGGTTCAAAACCACGCCCAGAACGGCCGCAGCACCAAGAGCTTCATCGACGAGGGCCGCTGGGAGAAGGTGCTCAGCGAGCTGAAGGCCGGCGATTTTGTGATCGTGCAATTCGGCCATAACGACGAGAAGGAGGACCCGAAGCGCGGCACCGACCCCGCCACCACCTTCCGCGAAAATCTCCGCCGCTACATCCGCGAGACGCGCGCCAGGGGCGCCTCGCCCATCCTCGCGACCCCGGTGGCGCGCCGGAAATTCGACGCCGCCGGAAAGCTCGTCCCCACCCACGGCAAGTATCCCGAGGCGGTGCGTGCCGTCGCGGCCGAGGAAAAGGTCCCGCTGCTCGAGCTCGAGACCGCGACCTCGCAGTGGCTCCAGGCCGAGGGCGACGAGCCGACGAAGAAGTACTTCATGTGGATCGAGGCGGGCAAATACGCCAAGATCCCCGAGGGCCGGAAGGACGACACGCACTTCGTCGAGGCCGGCGCGACGAAGGTCGCCGCGCTCGCCGTCGCCCAGATGCGCGAGCTGAAGCTGCCGCTGGTGAAGTGGCTGAAGTAAATCTTTCTTGTCCCCTTTCTCTCTCTCACCTCCTGGCGAAAGATTAAGAGAAAGAGAAACGAGCAAGAACCGGACCCGGAGGCCGCGGCGGCAAATGCCGCACCCTCACTCCAAGTGAAACACTTCCTTCAGCCCCGCGGCGACGGGACTGTGATCCGGGTTGGACGGCATGACGTCACCCATGTGTTTCCACCAGCGCTGGCAGACCTCGGTCTGCGCGATGGCGTTCCAGCGGGCCTCGTCCTCCACCTCAACGTAGGCGAAGAGCTGGCGCGTCTCCTCATGGAGGAAGATCGAGTAGTTGTGGGCGCCGTGCGCCTTCAGCACGGCGGCAAGGTCCGCCCAGATCGGCTGGTGCCGCCGGGCGTATTCCGCCTCGTGGCCCGGATGGACGCTCATCACAAAGGATTTTCGGATCATGGCAGTTTCGGGAGATAGGACTCGCCCTGCTTCGGCGCGGGCGCGGGCTCGGGTTTGGCCGTCTCCGGGGCGGCGTCACGCTGGATGGACTGCTCCAGCATCTCGAACCGCGTGCGGTCGGCGGAGTCGCGGGCGATCCGCTGCCCATGCTTCGCGAGGAGGAGGGCCTCCTTCGCAAAGTTCCGCTGCACCGCGAGCATCGTCGCCTGGAGCACGAGCTGCGGGCTGCGGGGAAAAGTCTGCACGCCCTCGAGTACCACGTTGAATTCCTCGCGGGTCGGCGCGCGGTTGGCGCGCGTCCAGACCTCCGCGATCATCGCGTAGACCATCGCCATCGGGGGCCGCTGGGTGCGCGCGACGAGCAACGGGGCGAGCGCCTGCGTGACCTGCGCGTCGGACAGCTTGTCGCCGGCCGCGGGCTTGGCGCTGAGCTCGCTGTAGCGCAACCGCGCCAGCTCGAGGTACGCCCGGGGCCGCTCGACCTTCGCCGTCGCGGCGGCGTTGAGAAACTTGCTGGCCCGGTCGTCCCGGCCCGCGAGGCGCTCGGCCAGACCGAGGGCGGCGAGGAGCTGCGGGTCCCGCTCGCCCCGCTGGTACGGCGCAATCAGCGCGTTGCGCGCCTCCTCGGTGTGGCCGCCGAAGCGCAGGACCTCGCCGACGATGCGGCCGGATTCCGCGTCGGTGGCGTCACGCAGCGTGAAGGGCGGCGGGTCCGGAATCGACTCCCCCTTCTTGGCCGTGTACTGCATCGCCTTGTAGTCCGTGAAGTCGATATAGCTGCGCAGCTCCAGGCTCATCTCCTTGTACGACCTCCCGAAACACTCCTTGAACACCGCCTCGGTGGGCGCCTCGGTGGTGATCCGGCCCAGGAACTTGATGAACCCTTTCTGATACTTTTGGTTGCGCCCGTAGAGGCACATATGAACGAAGCCGTAGCATTGCGCCGACCAGAAGGTCCCGCGCTCCTTTGGCGGATCCTGGAGAAACTGCTCCATCGGGAGAATCGCCCGCTGGGCGAGCATGCGGTTGAAATCGCCGGTGCGCGGCCCGCCAAAGCCGTCGCCGATCTGCGCAAACGTGATCCACTTCTTGTTGAAATCGATCGAGGCGAAGATCTGCACGAGCCCCTCCTCGAACCACGCCGGGGACTTCGCCCCCATGTGTCGGCGGATGAGGTAGCGGAAATATTCCTTGTAGAAACTGCGGTAGGGGTCGGCCTCCTCCGTCGTGTTGTCCTCGAGCTGGAGTTCCGCGAGCGCGAAATCCACCACGATCGCGCCGCGTTCGGGATCGTCGAAAAAGAGGCTGTTGGTGCGGAACCGGTCGTCGCCCCGGTCCTCCGGCATGAACCGGTCAAAACTCTTGCCGCGGCCGGTGAGGATGAGGCTCGTCGGCACCGCGACATCGGACGCGCGGAAGGCAGGCATGATGATGCCGACCACCTCCTGCAGCAGCAGAAAGTCCTTCACGAAACGGTTCGTCTCGCGCGCGGAGATGTTGGACAGCACCTCGAAACCCGGGATGGCCGCGTAGCGCCACGCCTCCGGCGGCGGCAGCACGCGGCTGTCGACCACCTCGAATTTCGGCAGCTCGATCGCCGGGTCCAGGGCCACGGCCGCCGCCGAGGGGATCGGCGCCAGGGGCGGTGCGCCCTCGGCGGCCATCACAGCGGCCCCCGGCAGGAGGAGGAGCAGGCCGGGCGCCACGAGGCGTCCAACGGCACGGCGGGCACACAGGCGGAGCGCGTTCA
>JAPLTR010000673.1:3002-19076 GCA_026398065.1 Verrucomicrobiota bacterium
GGGGGGGGGGGGGGCGGGCACAGCCCTTCTTCGGCGCGGGAGCCCCGGCCTTGGGGTCGGGCACCGGCGGCGCCGGGGGCAGCGCGGCCTTGAGCTTCTCGAAGAGCCCCCGGGATTTGGCATCGATCGAGACCTTGATGCCGTAGTCGGTGAAGGCGTGGGCGACGTCGAGCAGGCCCGCGTCGGCGCTGAATCCCGCCACCTGATACAGCAGGCGGAGGCGGTTGGGGAACAGCCGCACGCCCTCGATCAGGTAGACGAGGTCCTCACGTTTCGGCGCGGCGGTGCTGTGGGCCCAGGTGTCCGTCATCAGCTCATAGACCTCGGGGAGCGAGGGCGGTTGCACGCGGGCGACGAGGAGCGGGGCGAGCACCGCGGTCACCTGCTCGGGCTAGAGCCCCTGCCCGGCGGCGGGTTTCGCGAGGGCGTCGGCATAGCGGTAGCGCGCGAGTTCCAGGTAGGCCCGGGGGCGCGTGACCTTGGCGGTGGTGGCCGCCTCGATGAACTTCCGCCCGCGGGCCTCCTCGCCGTTGGCCTGGTCGAAGAGGCCGAGCGCCGCGAGCAGGCGCGGGTCGCGCTCCCCGCGGTGGTAGGGGGCGGACAGCTCGAGCCGGGCCTTGGCGTTGTGGCCGGCGAGCGCGAGGGCCTCGCCCTTGATGCGGCCGACCTCCGCCTGGGTCGCTTCGCGGAGTTCGAGCGGCGGGCCGTCGCCCAGGCCGGCGCCCTTCAGGGTGTATTCCTGATGCTGGGCGTCGGTGAAGCTGATGTAGCCGCTGAGTTCCAGGAGCATTTTCTTATAGTCCATCTTGAAGCACTCCTTGAAGAGCTCCTCGCTGGGCGGCTCCTTGGCGAGGCGTGCGAGGAAAGTCGTGAAGGGCTTCTGATAGCGTTTGCCGCGACCGTAGATGCACATGTGCACGAATGCGTAGCACTGCTTGGCCCACACGTTGTTGCCGAGGGGGTTGATCGCCTCGGGCGAGTCCGCCGTGACCGCGAAAAACTTCGGGAACGGCACCAGCGCCCGGCGCTGCAACGCGACGTTGAAATCGCGGTCCTCGGCCGGGGCCCCGGCGATCTGGATCCCGTCCGGGTCGTCGGCCGCCGTCAGGGCGTTCATGGCCATCACCGCGCCCGCCTGCGCCGACACGGTGTTGGGGTCCTCCACCTTGCCAAACACGATGTATTTCTTGTCGACCTTCATCGCCATGATGATCTGGGCCATCCCCTCCTCGAGCCAGGCCGGCAGCCGCGGCTCGCTCTTGCTCAGCAGATAGTGGACATACTCACGGTAGAGCTGCTTGTCGTGGTCGACGGCGATCAGGCTGGAATCGGTCCCGGTCGCGGCGTCGTTGGCCGTGTCGACCGCCAGGATGTTGAGCGTGGTGGACTCCATATCCAGCACGATGGCCGTCTGCTCCTTGTTTTTCAGGAAGAGGCTGGCGAGCGCGCGGTCGGGACCGCCGGATTTGCCGGCGGGGACGAACGCGTCGAATTTTCCACCCTTGCCACAGAGGATGAGCGAGGTGGGGACGCCCGAGCGGTTGGGCACCGGCCACACCAAGGACAACGCCTCCCGAAACATGTCGAAATCCTTGATCAGGCGCTTGGTCGTCCTGTCCGAGGCGTTGGTGAGGATCTCGAAGCCCGGGATCTCCCCGTAACGCCATGCCTCCGGCTGGGGCAGCTCGCGGCTGTCGGTGACGACGAACTTGGGCAGTTCGACCACCGGCCCGGTCGCGGCAGCCGCGGCCGGATCCTGGGCGGCCAACCGCGCGGTGAGCACGGCGAAGAACGCCCACAGGCAGCGGCGGAAGATCACAAAAAAGGGCGCGCGATTCATATCGGGGAGAGACGGGCGGGGAAGGGCGAGGTTTCGTGTCCTGAGGTCAGACACCGCCTTAGCCAATGCGTCCCGGGCCTTCGGTGCTAGCGAAAACGGTGCGCCTCAGGCCGCCCACTTCAGCAATAAGACAAAGATTCCGATGATCGCCCCCGACACTGCACAGCAAATAATGAATCCGACAGTATCCACCCGGTCCCATTTGCAGAACTCCCACGTGGAATGGCGAAAGAGCTTGGTGTGGTCGAAGCGGCCGGGGTTGCGTCGCGTTTCCTCCATGGCCGCCGCCTCCAGCTCCGGCGTGTCGCCGACGGGGGTCTTCATCTTGCCGTAGAAAAGCGCCACGCGCGTCTGATCGGTCGGCTTGGTGAGATAGCTCACGATGAACAGCACGAGAAACGGAAACAGCCCGTCAAAATAGAAGATCGCCGCCTCGCGGGCCTGCGGCGCGAGCTTCACGACGTCGAGGCCGAGCTTGTCGAGGGCCCAGCACTCGAGATTGAAGCGCCCGCGGCCCTCCAGCGCGCTGGCCGGGTCGTTCGGGTTGATGCGCACGAGTTGTTTCCAATAGACCGGCACCGGCTTGCCCTCGGCCGTCAGGCCCGTGACCGCGAAGGCCGGCGCCTGGCGGATGGCCTTGATGTCGGCGCTGATGTTGGGGATCGTCAGGATCGTGAGCACGGTGAGGCAGGTCGACCACCAGACGGCGGGCGCGGTGAGCCGCCGCCAGAAGAAACTCGTGAGGATCGCCGCGCCGAAGGGCACGTTGACCGTCAGCACCAGCTTCACGATCGACTCCACGTCGCCCATCAGCTCCGCGGAGATGACGCCCAATGCGAGTACGATGATGATCGTCCAGCGAGCCGCGGCGACGCCCTGCCCCTGGGTGGCCTCGGGACGCAGGTGACGGTAGAAATTGCGCACGAAGAGCGACGAGATCGCGAGGGCCTTGGCCGCCAGCGTGGACATCGTGCCCGCCAGCACACCCGCCAGCATGAGGCCGATCAACCCGGGTCCGAGGAGCTTGTTCGACATCGCGCCCCAGACGATGTCCGGGTCCGCGAGGCCGCCGACGCCGAAGAGGGCGATCGCGATCAGTCCCGCGAAGGCCCACAGGATGATCATGAAGCGCTTCAGGTAATTGCCCGTCACGCCCATGCGCGCGGCAAATTCGTTTTTCGCCGAGCCGGCGATGCCCATGTTGTGGCTGAGCCCGCCGTTTTGCACGATGCTGATGAACAGCACCGCCCCGATGAAGATCGGCGAGCCGCCCGGCCCCGCAAAGAGGTCGAGCATCTGCCCGGGCACCTTCTTGGCGATCTCGCCCCACCCGCCGATGGCCGCGAGCCCCGTCG
This sequence comes from Verrucomicrobiota bacterium, assembly GCA_026398065.1. GTDB lineage: Bacteria > Verrucomicrobiota > Verrucomicrobiia > Opitutales > Opitutaceae > GAS368. The sequence goes on from JAPLTR010000673.1 coordinate 6,198, forward strand.
GAATCAGCAGCACGGAAAACACAATGATGAGCACGCTCTGCAGCGCCTCGTTGACGGCCGCCGCCGCCATGCCGCCGAGCACGATGTAGGCACCGACCACGAGCGTGAATCCAAAATAGAACGGCAGCGAGCGCAGCAGCGTGATATAGCTGTGCAGTTCGCCGCGGGCCTGGCGGTCGCGCAGGGTGCCGAGGCGGGTCTTGGCGGTGTCCGGGAGCGTGCCGGCAGTCACCTGCTTTTCAAGCCCCTTGAGTTCGCGGTAGTCCTCGACCGAGGAGCGTTCCGCTGCGGTCCACTCAACCTCGGGCTTCACCACAAGGGACGAGGCGATCTTGTAGGCGACGTAGTTGCCGAACCCGAGAAACACACACGCGACCACCACCTGGAACAGCGCGTAGAGCCGGCTGAGACCGCGGCTGCCAAAGCGGTCCTCGAACAAGTCCGCCGCCGTCACCAGCCGCACGCGGCGAAACCACGTGTTCATGAACCAAAAATACGGGTTCATGAACACCGTCTGAAACGAGAACCACACCCCCGTCACGCCACGCTGGAAGACGAGGCTCGCCGTGCTCACCGCACCCTGCGGCTCGGTGGCGTTGCCGAAGTTGAGGAAGAACTGGTAGAGCTTGCCCAGCGAACGGCCCGCCAGGAAGAACCCCTCCTCGTTGCCCGTGCCCTTGGCCGCGCGTTTGCCGATGTAGACGACGGCCGCGAGGTACGCGAGGATGACGAGCAAATCAACGAGGTGCAGGCTGCCGAAAATTCTCATGGCGGGGTCCGGGAAAAGGGGGTTTGCAGGAAAGTGGTTTGCGCCGGGGGCGGCGGCGAGCAAACAACTCCCGCAGCGTCAGGCACCCGGCCCGCGCGGCTTTCCGGCGAACCGTGTCACCGTGCATGAAATCGGTTGCCTTCCGGTGCGACCGACGGAAAGTCTGACAGTCCGGTCCATGCCTGCGCCCGCTCCCACTCTCCGCTCCCTCGCCCGCGTTCTCGGCCTGTCGCGCACCACCGTGTCCGACGCATTGCGCGGCTCACCGCGTGTCGATCCCGACACCGCCATCCGCGTCAAGAAGGCCGCCAAGGAGGCCGGCTACCGCCGCAACCCCCTCGCCGGCGCCCTCATGTCCGAGCTGCGCCGGTCGCGCGGCACGGCCTTTCGCGGCGTGCTCGCCGCCGTCGATTTTCACGAGCCCGACCGCCCCGACTCCGCCGCACGCTTCCACCGCGAACTCGTGCTCGGCGCCGAGACCCGCGGCACCGAGCTCGGCTTCAAGGTCGAGAAATTCATCGTCGGCCGCAACGGCCTCTCCGTGCACCGCCTCGACTCCATCCTCCAGTCGCGCGGCATCAACGGCATCTTTCTCCTGCCCGCCTGGGACGAGCCGGACCTCTCCGGCCTCGACTGGTCGCAGTATGCCGGCATCTACACCGACTACATCATCGAGCGCCCCGCGCTGCACTCCGTGTGCTCCGACCACTACCGCTCGTTGCTCGCCGCGCTCCAGCGCATCGCCGCCCTCGGCTACACGCGCCCCGGGCTCTACCTGCAGAAGCACCACGACGAACGCCTGCAATACCGCTGGGGCGCCGCGTTTCACACCTTCCAACAACACCACCCGGAGATCCGGTCCGCGCCGCCGCTGCTGGTGGACTGTTTTTCGCGCGAGGCCTTCACCGCGTGGTTCCGCCGTCACAAGCCCGATGTCGTCCTCAGCCACAACACCGAGGCCATCGACTGGATGGAGAGCTGCGGCGCCGTCCTCCCCGCCACCAACGGCTTTGTCTCGCTCAACGTCCTCATGAAGACGCGGCCCTGCGCCGGCCTCGACCTGCAGCCGCGCCAGCTCGGCGCCCGCGGCGCGGAACTCCTTATCGCCCAGCTCCAGCGCAACGAGCCCGGCATCCCCGAGTGGCCCTCGACCACGACGATCCCCGCCCGCTGGGTCGACGGACCGACACTGCGGTCCGCCCCGGCGGCGAAGTGAGCGCGCGATAGAATCTGCAACGCCCTCCCTCCGCGCCGGTCCCCGCACCTACCGCCTACCCTCGCCGCCTCCCTCCGTCCAGCGAGACAACAGCGGAATCTTGAAACGATCCCCCGGCTCGAAATCATACACGTACCCCTGCGTGTAATCGGTCGGCAGTCGGGCGCCGCGCAGGAACGCCTTCGGCCCGCGGTAGCCCTGGGCAAACGTGATCGGGCCGCAGTCGATCTTGCTCCCCCCGCCGTCACGTGAGACCCCGCGGATGAGATAGCACGCATCGCGTTCACCCCCGCTCGCGATCAAGATCGGTTGCCCCACGAGGCTGCCATCTGTCGGCAGCACCGCATCCACGATCAGCCAGCCGCCTCCGGCCAGTTCGCGATTCATCGCCACGACCCGTCCGGTGATTTCGCCCGCCGAGGTGAGGCGGCCTGACGGATGCGTGAGCTCGCGGCCATGCACCAAGGTGGCCGTCGCCGGTTTCCCGGCCGACTCGCGCACGTAGCCCAATTCGCCGGTCAGGCTCACGCCTCCGTCCACCTTCAACGGCGCGTCGCCACTAGGGTTAAATAGGATGCGGTCCACTGTGCCGTCGGCCAACTCCACGCGGAGCGCCACCGCCCGCGCGCCCTCGGCGGCGAGCCGACTAACCGACTTCACGGTCGGTCGGTCACGGTACGGCTCGAGCACCGAAATAAAGGTGCTCTCCAACTCCGGTCCCGCGCGATGCAACAGCACGTAGTCGAGCCGGCGCGGGTTGCCCGGCTTGTTCTGCGGCGGGTCGCCCTGCGCCAGCGCGAGGTCGTCGCAGGGCGCGAGCACATGCAGCCGCAGATGCACGCCGTCCGAGGGCTGCAGGCCCCGGCGACCGGCGCTCATCTTCCAGTCGATCGTCACCGGCCCGGCCGGACGCTGCGCCTTCTTCACATTATAGAGATAGGAGTACCCAAGGGGAAATTTTCCCGCGGGTGCGGCGAACGGAACCTTCGCGCCCGCATACGTGCCGCTCGCCTGTGCGACCAGTTCCACTCCTGTCGTCGCGACCTCGCCCGGCGGACCGTGAAAACTATACACGTGATCGCGCCCGCCTTGGACATGAAAGAGATCCACCACGTACGCGCCCCCGCTCGCCCCGGCCGGTGCGTCGATCAGCAGCAGCGTGCGCGTGTAGTCCTGCACCTGCGGATACGCACTCTTCGCCTCCAGTTGCACGACGGCTAGGCCGGGCATCCGGGCGTGGAGCCGCACCTTCCCGCCCCAATTTCTCCCCTGCGCCGCCCCGTCGACGAACACGGTGTTGTGGGAAAGCGTGTTGATCGTCCACGCGTCACGCTGCGGCCATGACGTCGCGAATTCCGGGTAGCCGTGATCCGGGGCGAGCCAGTGGCCGTGCGCGAAAAGGTCGAAGTTGAGCTGGTCGAGATGCGCGTGGTTCAGCGTGCGGCCATAGTTGACCGCCAGTCCGACACCGTCCGGCCCCTGCCCCGACTCCAGCAGCGCGAGCCCAAAACCGGTCATCAGTTCCCCGCCCGGCGGGCGCGTGCGCGAGGCGGCCGTCGCCGCCACCCGCTCGATCTCCCGGCCCAGCGCCTCGGGGTCGGCGGCGAAAATATCACGCCCGAGCCCCTTCGCCGTACTTCCATTCGCGCGCCACGCCGCGCCCGCCAGCCCGGGGTCGCGCGTGAGGCGGTAACCGAGCGCAATGAACTCCGCCGTCATCGGGGCGGCGCTCACGGATCCTGTGACGCCCGAATCGCCGAGATTGGGCACCGCCCGGTCGAGCACCGCCATGCGCAGCGTCGCGTCGAAGATGCTCCGGAAGGCGGGAAACTTCGTGAAGGCGTCGCGCCGCTCATACCCCGGATAGTCCCCGATCCGCAGCGCCACGTCGGCAAAGCTCCGGCCCCAGAGCGCAGCATAGCTGGGTGCGCCTTCGTCGGAGAGTCCGTCGCGGTCGAAGCGCTCCAACAGCAGGCCGGGAATCGCCCCGCCCTTCGGCGCAAACAACCAGTCCAGCCACCGCGTCGTCTCGGGCGCCGTGTTCAGCGCGAGGGCGCACGTCGCCACCGTAAGTTGGTGCATGCCCTCGTTGCCCGCGATCTGACCGGCGAGGACCGCGTGGTAGGCACAGCGCAGCAGGCCCGTGTCCACGTTCTCCACGAAGAGGTCGCGCGTGCCCTTCCGGCCCGGCAGTCGGTAGCGCCGGGCCTGCCCGGCGAGAAACGCGTCCAACGCCGCATCGCCCACGGTGCCGCTCAGGATCGCGTCGTAGGCCTCGGCGAGCTTCGTCACCACGAAGGTTTCCCAGATCGCACCCTCGATCTTGCCCCGGCGGCGCCCGCCATCGGAGTGATACCAGCCGAGGTCGCCGTAGGGTTTCCAATCTAGGCTCGGGTAGAGGTCGGCGATGCGGTCGAGCAGCACCGCCGCCTTGTGCGCATACCCGCGGTCGCCCGTCAGAACGAACGCCTCAGCCAACGCCCGCGTGCCATCATAGAGCCAGGTCCAATGCTTCCACGCATAGTACCCGATGAACCGGTGGGCGCGTCCCTTTGCGTCGATGTAACCCAGCCCGTCGTCGACGCCGAATTTGTGCAGCGGATCCGCCGGATCAGGATGCTCGGTGTTGAACAGCAGCGTCCGGTCGGCTTTCGCCGGATCGAACACCCCGTGCTCGTCCAGCCCGCTGCGGTAGAACCGCCCAAAATCGTTCGTGGGGAACACGCTCTTGCACGAGGGACACGTGAGTTTCCAGGTCTCCTGCTCGCAGTCGGGCTGGTAGGGATAGTTGCCGTGCGCCGAGATCTTGTCGCCGCAGACGAGGCACCCGGACTGCTCCGCGCCCTTCGCGCTCCGGTCGAGCGTGACATCGATGCACCGCCCGAGCGCCTGCCCCGGCACGAGCGCCCACAGCGCCTCGTCGCTGCGCGCCACGAGCGGTGCGGCCTGCTTCACCGCCTCGTCCCGCCGCTGGCGTGCCCAGTCGAGTTCCGCGCCATTTTTCCGCGCATGCGCAAGCCGCTCCTCCGTGTAGTACCCGCCATACGTCCGCGCCGCCTGCGCCAGCGAACCGCCGAGGACCAGCCAGGCAACGACGAGCAGAAACGGCGCACCGCGGCGCCCGGACCAGCCGCAGCGTCGGCCGGAGGGTTGCCGCCGGGAAAGTGAGAAACACCACATGAGGAAGATCGGACGGTTCGCCTCGCAGCCGGTCGTCAGTGCGACGGTCGGACACAAGTAACTGCTTGGTTATGGTCGCCCGCCGTCCGCGCAAGGCTTTTCCACCCTTCTTCTCCTCGCCCCACGCTCTTCAACGGCGAGGCCCGGTCATTCACAGACCGCTCGACATGGGTGGCGCAAAACCATCCCATAAACCCCCAACGACGCGCCCCCCATGATCCTCCGCGACACGAAAGAAACCCTGCTCGTCACCAACGCCAACCTCTCCGGCTCGCAATTCACGGACGTAAACCTGCAGGGAGCGCAGTTCACGGACATCAATCTGTCGCACGCCACCTTCACCGACATCAATCTGAGTGGCGTAAAATTCAGCAACGTGAACCTCTCCCAGGTCGAAATCGAAGCCTGCGAGACCAGCGGCATGAAAATCAGGGGCATCCTGGTCTCCGAACTCTTCAGGGCCTATGAAAAAGGTGCATCCGCACGCGGCCAGACTACTGATTGATCTGACGACTACACCGATGCTCTCTGTCGATCACTTCGGCGGAACAGAGCCGAACCAGGGGCGTCAGACCGTGCACCCGGGAGGCCGTCGCCATCTCAGGCCGTCGCCCATTGAGAACAGCCATCTATAGCGGACTCGCTCTCCTCGCCCTCGCGACCCTCGCGTTGTGGTCCGAGGCACATCAGGTCGACGGGCGGATCGAAGATCTCACTCTCACGCTGAGCCAGAGACCGGACGGGCAGGTCGTCGGCGTTTTGCACAACTTGTCAAAGGGTCGGGTCATGGCCTGGGTGTCGCCCTTCTGCGTCGAAGCGTTGAAGGACGGCACGTGGGCGACCGTTAAACCTGAAATCCTGAGTTGTGGTAGTGTTGACGGCCGTGAGTACCATGCGGCCCCCGGCCAGCAAGTCGAGTTTCGGGTCGATGGATGGATGGAAATGCTGAAGGAAGGAGACCCCATCCGCGCCTGCGTCGGTGCCCGCTCCGGCTTCAATGCCGGCAGCGTCACTTCGAATGCCGTCCAATTCTCCAAGGCCAAGTGGGGCCGGCAGTTTTCAGTGCCTCTGGCTGGTTCCCGTGAGCTTCCTGTGATGGCGTTACCGGCACCGCCGGAGAATCACTAGCCTTCGGAAACCAATCCCCGCGCATCCTTTGCCAAGAGGTGCACATGGTCCCGGCTCGTCGCGCCGGATTGACGCAGTAGAGTATTTCCTGTTCGTCCGCAGGCCTCCCACACCGCCATGTCTCAATCCATCCGTCCCAAAAAAGTCGCCTTCCTCACCGCCGGTGGCCTTGCGCCCTGCCTTAGTTCCGCCGTCGGCGGACTGATCGAACGCTACACCGAGATCGCCCCTGACATCGAACTCATCGCCTACCGCAGCGGCTACAAGGGCCTGCTCCTCGGCGACAGCTACAAGATCGGCCCCGCCGAGCGCGCCGCCGCCCCCATCCTCCACCGCCACGGCGGCAGCCCCATCGGCAACAGCCGCGTCAAGCTCACCAACGTCAAGGACTGCGTGAAGCGCGGCCTCGTGAAGGAGGGCCAGGACCCGCAGAAGGCCGCCGCCGACCAGCTCATCAAGGACGGCGTCGACATCCTCCACACCATCGGGGGCGACGACACCAACACCGCCGCCGCCGACCTCGCCGCCTTTCTCGCGAAAAACAACTACGGCCTCACCGTCATCGGTCTGCCGAAGACGATCGACAACGACGTCTATCCCATCCGCCAGTCCCTCGGCGCCTGGACCGCCGCCGAGCAGGGCGCGCGCTACTTCCGCAATGTCGTCGCCGAGCACAACGCCAACCCGCGCATGCTCATCATCCACGAGGTGATGGGACGCAACTGCGGCTGGCTCACCGCCGCGACCGCCGCCGAGTACCGCAAGCTCCTCGACCGCGAATCCTTCGCCCCCGGTCTCGGCCTCTCGCGCGACAACCTCGACATCCACGCCGTGTTTATCCCCGAGATGGCCGTCGACCTCGCCGCCGAGGCCGCCCGCCTCAAGGGCATCATGGACCGCGTGGACAACGTAAACATCTTCATCAGCGAGGGCGCCGGAGTGGAGTCCATCGTCGCCGAGATGCAGGCCAAGGGCCAGGAGATCCCGCGCGATGCCTTCGGCCACGTGAAGCTCGATGCCATCAATCCCGGCAAGTGGTTCGGCGACCAGTTCGCCAAGATGCTCGGGGCCGAGAAGACCCTCGTCCAGAAGTCCGGCTACTTCGCCCGCGCCGCCGCGGCCAACGCCGACGACCTCCGTCTCATCAAGAGCTGCACCGACCTCGCCGTCGAATGCGCCCTCCGGCGCGAGAGCGGCGTGATCGGCCACGACGAGGACCGCGGCGGCATCCTCCGTGCCATCGAGTTCCCCCGCATCAAGGGCGGCAAGCCCTTCGACCCCGCCACGCCGTGGTTTGGGGAGTTGCTCACCGGGATCGGCCAGCCCAGGGGGGCGGCCGTCCACGTGAAGCACTAACGGTCAGATTTTCTATGTATGCGCCCGCCCTCCTCGCAACCGCCGCCGGAGTCGGCGGGAACATTCCTCTCTGGCTGGTAGCGCCCTTCGCGCTGCTGCTGCTGCTTATCGCAGTCATGCCGCTCACGCCTCACGGCGTGAAGCAGTATTGGGACCGGTACTACGCGCACACGGCGGTGGGCCTCGGCCTCGCGGTGATCGCGTTCTACCTCGCGAAGATCGGCGGGGGCGGCGGGGTCGTCGGGCACACGCTGGGCGAGTACTTCTCGTTCATCTGCCTGATCGGCTCGCTCTTCGTCGTCGCCGGCGGCATCCATCTCAAAGTTCGCGACGAAGCCACCCCGCTCGCCAATATCACCTTCCTCGCGATCGGCGCCGTCATCGCCAACATCATCGGCACGACCGGCGCGTCGATGGTCCTCATCCGTCCTTGGATTCGGATGAACAAGATCCGCGTCAGCGCCTACCACGTCGTTTTCTTCATCTTCGTCGTGTCCAATGTCGGCGGCGCGCTCACGCCCATCGGCGACCCGCCCCTCTTCCTCGGCTATCTGCGCGGCGTGCCGTTCTTCTGGCTCATCCAGAGCGTCGTCGTCCAATGGCTCTTCACGCTCGCCCTGATTCTTGCGGCCTTCTACGTGTTCGACCGCCGCAGCTATCTTCGCACGCCGGCGAAAATCCGCGCCGAGATCGACCAGCCCTCCGAGGGCATCCGCTTCGACGGCAAGATCAACCTCCTCTTCCTCGCCGTTATCATCGGCTCCGTCTTCCTGCCCGACCGTTTCTTCGTCCGCGAACTCGTGATGCTCGCGGCCGCCGCCGCCTCGTACAAACTGACGCCCCCGACCGTGCATGCGGAGAACCAGTTCAGTTTCGGCCCCATCAAGGAGGTCGCCTTCCTCTTCGCTGGCATCTTCGCCACCATGATGCCCGCGCTCGGCTACATCGACCAGCACGGCGAGGAGTTCGGGGTGAAGAAACCCGTCCAGTACTACCTCGCGTCCGGCAGTCTTTCCTCGGTCCTCGACAACGCCCCGACCTACGCGACCTTCCTCCGCCTCGCCGAGGCCACCGCGCAAAGCGAGCACCCCGCCGAATTCGCCTCCGCCAAGGGCGACGAAATCGCGATCGTGCAGAAGATGCTCGTCAAACCCGACTACGCCAAACTCGTGATCGCCGTAAGCCTCGGCTCGGTCTTCTTCGGTGCGATGACGTACATCGGCAACGGCCCGAACTTCATGGTCAAGTCCATCGCCGACAGCTCGGGCGTGAAGACGCCCTCGTTTTTCGGCTACGTGTTCAAATACAGCCTGCCGATCCTGTTCCCGATCCTCGCCCTCGGTGGATGGTTGTTCCTGTAACGGACGCGCGTTGGTCGGGCCCGGTTCCGGCGCCCGACCGTTCGCTTACCCGCCCAGCAACTCCAGCGCCGCCGCCAGCACCGGCGTGCGCCCTTCTGCCACCGCCGCCTCCAGCGCGGGCAGGCGGGCTTTCACCTCGGCCGAGGCGTAGAACCTCGTCCGCAGACTCTCCGCGATCAGCGCGTGCATCCATTGCACGGCCTGGGTGCGCCGCCGCTCGGTGAGCGAGCCGACCGCGCGAGCATGGGTGAAGTACTCTTCCGACATCTGCCATATCTCCGGTACGCCTTCGCCCGTCAGCGCCGACGCGAGGAGCGCCGGCGTTTCCCAGCCTTCAGTCATGTGATGCAGATAATGCAGCACGCGCCGCATCTCCGCCTGGGCCGCGGTCGCCCGCGCGCGGTTATCGCCGTCAGCCTTGTTGATCACGATCGCGTCCGCCAGTTCGATCACGCCCTTCTTGATGCCCTGCATCTCATCGCCGGCGCCGGGGATCATCAGCACAAGGAAGAAATCCACCATGGAGCGCACCGCGACCTCGTTCTGCCCCACGCCCACCGTCTCCACGATCACGACATCGTAGCCCGCCGCCTCGCAGACGAGGATCGCCTCCCGGGTCTTGCGCGCCACGCCGCCCAGGGAGCCGCCCGAGGGCGACGGCCGGATGAACGCATTGCGCTCGCGACAGAGTTTTTCCATGCGGATCTTGTCCGCGAGGATGCTCCCGCCTGTCACGGAACTCGACGGATCGATCGCGAGCACGGCGACCCGCCTGCCGATCTTGGTGAGATGACAGCCCAGCGCCTCAATAAACGTGCTCTTGCCCGCTCCGGGGATGCCGGTGATGCCGATGCGATGCGCCTGACCCGTGTGAGGAAGCAGCCCCGCCAGCACCTGCTGGGCCTGCGCCTGGTGCGCCGGGGCGTTGCTTTCGATCAGCGTGATCGCCCGCGCCAGGATCGTCGCATCGCGCGCAAGCACTCCCTGCACATAGTCCGCGGTGGAGAGCGTCCGACGACGCGGGACCGCAGGCCGCGCGAGCACGGTCCCGGAGGGACGCGCGCCCTCCATGACCCACGTTGCGAAGCCGCCGCCCGCATCGTCGGGCACCCAGTCGGGCCGGGGCTGCGGACAACCGTCGTGCAGCGCCACCGGCCTGGCCGGTGGCGGCACGCAGGGCTCTGAAGCGTCGGGCTGGCTCACACCGGCGCCGCCTCCAGTCGCTCGAGCAGCAGGTCAAGGATCCGCAGGGACGACTTCGGGATCACGGTGCCGGGACCGAAGATCGCGCTCGCGCCGTTCGCGAGCAGGAAGTCGTAGTCCTGCGCCGGGATAACCCCGCCGCAGATCAGAAGGATGTCGTCGCGACCGAGGGCCTTGAGGGCGTCGCGCAGCTGCGGCAGCAGCGTCTTGTGACCGGCGGCGAGGGAACTCATCGCCACGGCATGCACGTCGTTTTCGACGGCCTGCCGCGCCGCCTCCTCCGGCGTCTGGAAGAGCGGCCCGATGTCGATGTCGAAGCCGAGGTCGGCCATCGCCGTCGCCACCACTTTGGCGCCGCGGTCGTGTCCGTCCTGACCGAGTTTCGCGATGAGCACGCGCGGGCGGCGGCCCTCGCGCTGCTCGAACAGCGCGATCTTGGCCTTCACCTGCTCCACGGTGCCATCCGTGCCGAACTCCTGGCGGTACACGCCCGAGATCGAGCGGATCTGCGCCTGATAGCGGCCGAAGACGAGTTCCAGCGCGTCGGAGATCTCACCGAGCGTGGCGCGGGCCTGCGCGGCCGTGACGGCCAGTTCGAGCAGGTTGCCCTGGCCGGACTTGGCGCAGGCGGTGAGCGCATCGAGCGACGCGCGGCACTTCGTCTCGTCGCGCGAGGCGCGCAGCTCCTTGAGCCGTTTGATCTGCGCGATCCGCACCGTGGCGTTGTCCACCTCGAGGATGTCGATGGGCGCCTCCTTTTCGAGGCGGTACTTGTTGAGGCCGACAATCGTCTCCTTGCCGGAATCGATCTTCGCCTGGCGGCGGGCCGAGGCCTCCTCGATGCGGAGCTTCGGGATGCCGGCCTCGATGGCCTTCGTCATGCCGCCGAGCGTCTCGACCTCCGCGAGGTGCGCGCGCGCCTTCTTGATGAGTTCGGCGGTGAGGTATTCGACGTAGTAGCTGCCGCCCCAGGGATCGACGACGTTGCACACGCCGGTTTCCTGCTGGAGGTGGAGCTGGGTGTTGCGCGCGATGCGGGCGGAGAAATCCGTCGGCAACGCGATGGCCTCGTCGAGGGCGTTGGTGTGCAGGCTCTGCGTGTGGCCGCAGACCGCGGCGAGCGCCTCCAGGCTGGTGCGCGCGACATTGTTGAACGGATCCTGCTCAGTGAGGCTCCAGCCCGAGGTCTGCGAGTGCGTGCGGAGCGCGAGCGACTTCGGATTCTTCGGGTTGAACCGCGCAACGATCTCGGACCAGAGCGTCCGGGCGGCGCGCATCTTCGCGACTTCCATGAAGAAGTTCTTCCCGATCGCCCAGAAGAACGACAGGCGCGGTGCAAAGGCATCGATGTCGATGCCGGCGGCGACGCCGGTCTTCAGGTATTCGAGGCCGTCCGCGAGCGTATAGGCGAGTTCGAGGTCGGCCGTGGCGCCCGCCTCCTGCATGTGATAGCCGGAAATCGAGATGCTGTTGAACTTCGGCATCTTTTGCGAGGTGTACGCAAAGATGTCGGCGATGATCTTCATCGAGGGCGTGGGCGGATAAATGTAGGTGTTCCGCACCATGAACTCCTTGAGGATGTCGTTCTGGATCGTGCCGGCGAGGTCCTCCAGCTTCGCGCCCTGCTCGAGCGCGGCGCAGATGTAGAACGCCATGATCGGGAGCACCGCGCCGTTCATCGTCATCGAGACCGAGACCTTGTCGAGGGGGATGCCCCCGAAGAGGGTCTGCATGTCCAGGATCGAGTCGATGGCCACGCCGGCCTTGCCAACGTCGCCGACCACTCGCGGGTGGTCGCTGTCGTAGCCGCGGTGGGTGGCGAGGTCGAACGCCACCGACAGGCCGGCCTGGCCCGCCGCGAGATTGCGTTTGTAGAACGCGTTGGACTCCTCCGCCGTCGAGAAACCCGCGTACTGGCGGACCGTCCACGGCTTCGCGACATACATCGTCGAGTAGGGTCCGCGCGTGAAGGGCGCGAGGCCCGGCACCGTGTCGAGCGAACCGTCCGTCGGCAGGTCGGCCGCGGTGAACAGGCCCTTCACCGGGATCTGCTCGTCCGTTTCCACGGACGGCACCGGGGACGCGGCCCCCGCCTCCGGCGTGACCGGAAATGAAAACGCCTCGTAGGCGAGTTTTGTGAAGTCAGGTGTTTGGCTCATGTGAGGGCTCCAATCTGTTTCAGGAATTTTTCAAGGACTTCGCGCACGTTGGCGCGCACGTGGATGAACTCGTCCACGCCAGCGGCCCGGAAGGCCGCGACAGCCGCCGCGTCGGCCGGCATTCCGGCGAGCACGAAGACCGTGGCCGGTTTCGCCGCCTTCAACGCGGCGCCGAACGCCGGCACGAGTTCGGGATAGGTTTCATCGGTCGAGCAGAGCACGGCGATCGGCGCGCCCGACGCGACGGCCGCCTTGGCGGCGGCCTCCGCGGTGTCGAAGGCCTCCTTCCCCGCGAGTTCGAACCCGCCGACGGCAAAGAAGCCGCCGGTGAAGTCCGCGCGCGCCTTGTGCTGCTTCACGGGCCCGATCTTCGCGACGAAGACCTTGGGCCGCGCGCCCGTGCGTTTGGCGAAGGCGTCGGCCGCCTGGCGCAGCGCCTCGAAACCCTCCGCCGCACGCCGCGCGCGCACAGGGGTGATGTCATCCCCGCCCGGGCCGGTCACACGC
>JAPLTR010000438.1 GCA_026398065.1 Verrucomicrobiota bacterium
GTTCGGCAGCGCAGCCGAGGCCGGAGGGACCGGCGCCGATGACGGCGATGTGGTGGCCGGTCTTGACGGCGGGGGCGGACAGCACACGGATGGCGTGCTGCTCGACGTAGTCGGTGGCGTAGCGCTGGAGGCGGCCGATCTGGATGGGCTGTTCATCGCGGTCGTCGAGGACGCAGGCGCCCTCGCAGAGAACCTGGGTGGGGCAGACGCGCGCGCAGGAGGCGCCGAGGATGTTGGCGGTGAGGATGGTCCCGGCGGCGCCGGCGGGGTTGCCGAAGGCAATCTTCTTGATGAAGGTGGGGATATCGATGCCGGTGGGACAGGCCATGATGCAGGGGGCGTCGAAGCAATAGAGGCAGCGGCTCGCCTCGACGTGGGCCTCCTGGGGGCGGAGGGGGGGCTTGATCTCGGCGAGGTTGGCGGCGAGGGCGGCGGCAGGGAGCAACGGTTGGAGCGGCATGGTGGAATTGCGACAAAGCAGGTGGCGTGCGCGGGATAGGATCGGACGTCCGCCAGTCGGCGCGGGGCGGAGGAGAAATGTAACGCAGGGGCAATTGCCTGATTGAATGTGAGCCCGGCTTACCTACTTTCCAAGCCGCAAAGCACCGACCCCGATGGCCAGATTGGAAACAGGCAAAGACCAAGCCCGAAGGCTGCGAATGACGCGGCGGGGTGTTGCCATGCCGTGCGGGGTGCGAGAAAGAGTGGAGACGTGACCACCGCCCTCCAACCGCAGCGGACCATCGCCGAACTCAAGGAGCTGCGGACCCTCACGGGCGATGAGAACGGGGCGCAGCGGGTGGCGTTTACGCCGGTTTGGGTGAAAACCCGCGCATGGCTCGCGCAAAAGCTGGCCGGCCTGCCGGTCGAGACGCACACCGACGAGGCGGGGAATTTCTGGGCGACCTTGCGCGGCGAGAGCGACCGCGAGCTGCTGATCGGCGGGCACATGGACTCGGTGCCGAACGGCGGCTGGCTGGACGGCTGTCTCAACGTGATGGCGGGCGTTGAGATTTTGCGCCGGCTCAATACGCAATACGGTGGGCGCCCGCCGGTGACGGTGCGCCTGGTGGACTGGGCGGACGAGGAGGGCGCACGGTTTGGGAAGAGCCTGTTCGGGTCGTCGGCCTGCGCGGGCTCGCTCAACATGGCCGAGGCGCGCGGGCTGAAGGATCGCGACGGGATCGCGTTGCCCGATGCGTTGCGGGCGGTCGGGGTGGATTTTGAGCGGGTGAAAGAGAGCGGCAAGGAGTTGAAGAAGGCGGCGGCGTATCTGGAGCTGCACATCGAGCAGGGGCCAGTGTTGCTGGATCTGGGCCTGCCCCTGGGCGCGGTGCTCGGGACGTTTGGCGTCGAGCGGCATGCGATCACGTTTCACGGGCAGGCGGCGCACTCGGGCAGCACCCCGATGAACCGCCGCAAAGATGCGCTGCTGGCCGCGGCGAAAATGAGTCTGGAAATCTACCGGATCGCGGAGCGGAGCGGCAACGGCGTGTGCACGATCGGCTCGTGCACGACCAAGCCGGGCATTGTGACCAGCGTCGTCGAGGACTGCCGCATCACGCTCGATCAGCGGCATCTCGATCCGGCGACGCTGGCGCGCATGTACGCGGAGGCGAAGGAGGCGAGCGAGCGGTTTGCGCGCGAAGGCGGTGTATCCGTTTCCTGGGAACGGCTCTGGCACATCGCGCCGCGGCCGTTTCATCCCGAGCTCATTGCGCTGTGCGAGGCGGCGATCAAGGAAACGGCCGGGGTGTCGCACCGGCTGCCGTCGGGACCGCTGCACGATGCGGCGGAGGTGGCGGGCGCGGGGGTGCCGACGATCATGATGTTTGTGCAGAGTTTACACGGGATCAGTCACAACAAAATCGAGGACACCCGGGAGGAGCATCTGGTGCAGTGCGTGCAGGCGTTTGACCGGCTGGCGGATGCGGCGATCGCGTGGATCGCAAAAATGAACTGAACTGGCGATGAATCCGGCCGATTTCCTTCCTGTGCTAGCCCAAGTGTCTCCGAAGCTGTTTGACGAACTCGGCGTGGCGGGAGCGATCCTGCTCACCATGGCGGGGCTCGGCCTGCACGTCTACCGGGCCAACCACCGCATGACGGTCGAGGAACGCGTGAAGGACAGCCGCATGACCGAGGCGGAGGCGCGGCGGCAGATGAAATTTTACGCGCTGTGCGCCCCGGTGGTCTCGCTGCTGGGCGTCGGCCTGCTGGCGCTGGCGCTCTACGATATGGCGCAGTGAGGACGCTCCAGGCTGCAATGAATCTTCAGGGATTCAAAGCCGCGCGGGCGAGCGGAGGCAGGGGCTTTATGGGAGCTTTTCCTGCAGACGCACCGGGGTGCCCGGACGGGCGTCGGTGAGCTTCGTGTCGCGGATCACGGGCACGCCGTTGACGATCACGTCGGTGAAACCGAGGGCGTAGTGGTGCGGGTCGTCGAAGGTGGACGGATCGGAGACGGTGGCGGGATCGAAGATCACGATGTCGGCGATGGCGCCGGGGCGGAGTTCGCCGCGGTCGCGGAGGTGAAACGTCTGCGCGGGGAGCGAGGACATCTTGCGGACGGCGTCCTCGAGGGTGATGACCTTCTGCTCGCGCACGTAGCGGCCCAGCACCCGTGCGTTGTTGCCGTAGCCGCGGGGGTGGGGGACGGCCTCGCCGAACTTCCGGATGCCGGAGTCGGAGGCGACCATGGTGAGGGGCTGCGCAAGGAATTTCTTGAGGTCGGCCTCGCTCATGCCGTGGAAGACGCCCTGGGCGCCACCGCGGGCCTCAATGTCGAGGATGGTCTCGATCTGATCGTCGATGGTGTCGGAACCGCGGAGAATCTTGGCGGCCTGCGGGATGGTTTTGCCGTTGATGCGCTTGTCGGCCTTGAAGCTGGCGACGACGGCGTAGGAAAAATCGCCCCGGTTGGACTTCTTGAGGGAGCCCTTCATCTCGGCGACCATCGCGGCCTTCTGC
>JAPLTR010000064.1:0-634 GCA_026398065.1 Verrucomicrobiota bacterium
CCCCGTGTGCCTGCTCCCACCCGAGCCAGGCGACCACCACGGCCGAGACGGCCATCGCGATGATCGCCCCGGGGATGCGCTCGGCGTGGAGCCGCGCGCGAAACTTGGGCCAGACGATGATGAACACCGTCGAAACGATCCCGATCAGCACGGTGGGCAGGCTGGCGTCCGGCAGATGGGTGAACAGCCAGGGGATCTTCTTGAGGAACTCGCCCGGGGGCGGCGACGCGGTCTGGACGCCGAGAAAGGCCGGGGCCTGGCTGACCACGAGCGCGATGGCGATGCCGGTGGTGAACCCGCTGGTGACCGGGTACGGAATGAACTTCACCAGCGTGCCCATGCCGGTGAGGCCCATCAAAATGAGAATGACCCCGGCCATCAGGGTGGAAAGGATGAGGCCGTCAAAGCCGTGCTTTTGCAGCACAAAGAGCACGACGGTGACGAAGGCCGCGGTGGGTCCGGCGACCTGCACGCGGCTGCCGCCGAGCAGCGAGACGAGGAAGCCGCCGATGATCGCCGTAAAGATGCCGATGGCGGGAGCGGGGAGGGGAGTGGCGACGCCCGGTGGGATGCTGGCCACGCCGAGGGCGAGCGCGAGGGGCAGGGCGATGAGGCCGACCGTGACGCCTGACAG
>JAPLTR010000064.1:672-8346 GCA_026398065.1 Verrucomicrobiota bacterium
GGGCGAACAAGGCGGAGAGTTTCATGGCGGCGCTGGGCTCTGGCTTGGAAGCTAACCCACCGGCTCACGCAGACAATCCTGTGCGTGAGTCGTCGTTCCTTGCCCGAGGGGTATTAGACGCGCTTTCGGGTGGTCGCAAGAAATGCGCTTTCCGCAGCCGCGGGCATTGCGCTGTGGTCGATATCTGTCCCGGGCGCGGTGGGGTCCGGAGCGTCGCTTGGAGCCGCGATCACCGCGATCATTATATTATCACACCAAAAGGGCGATATTACCTGCAACACGGCCCGCGAATGGAAGTCTTGCGATTCGACAAAGCTGCGTCCGCACGGTACATTTTCGCCAGTCAGGTTCAGGCCCTGGTCGCGCGCCACCCCGCCACTCCCGCCCCGCAACGGTTTCCCACCCCATCATGAAAACCAGAATGCTCCCGGCGTTCGGTCTTGTGCTCCTTGCTTTCGTCGTCCCAACCCATGCCCAGAAAGAGGCGGCCGGTGACCCCGCCGTGGAAATCAACGCGTGGATCGCGCACATCCAGGCGAAGATCGGGGAAGGCAAGACCGGCGCCGTGTGGTTTGCGCCCGAGGTGGAGGAGTTTGAAGCGTTGCGCGCAAAAGCGTCGACGCAGAGACCGGAGGTGGCGGCGAAGCTCCTGCAGCTCGGCTATACCTTCCAGCTCGACGTCCTCAAGGACCGGCCCGCCGCCATGGAGCTGCGCAAGGAACTGCAGACAAACTACCGCAAACAGCTCGCCGGCACGGCGCTCGGCCGCGAGTTCGAGCTGGAGGAGCGCGCCGCCAAGGAGCGGGAGGCCCAGGCCGGTCTGATCGGGAAGCCCGCACCCGAGTTGAACTTTCTGTGGTCGAGCGGGGGCGGATTGACCAAGCTCAGCGCCCTTCGCGGCAAGGTCGTCGTGCTCGATTTCTGGGCGACCTGGTGCGGACCGTGCATCGCGACGTTTCCGCAGATCCGCGAGCTTGCCGAGCACTACAAGGGGGCGGACGTGGTCGTGCTGGGTGTCACCAGCCTGCAAGGCTACGTCGCGGGCCTCACGCCGCCGCGCATCGACACGAAGGGCGATCCCGAGCGGGAATTCGCAGCCACGGCGGAATTCATGAAGGTGAAGCAGATGACCTGGCCGGTCGCGTTCACGGAGGAGCGGGTGTTCAACCCGCGGTACAGCGTGCTCGGCATCCCCCACGTGGCGATCATCGCGCCCGACGGCACGGTGCGGCACAACGGCCTGCATCCCGGCATGCCGAAGGCGGAGAAGCTGCAGATGATCGATGCAATCCTGCAGGAGTTCGGCAAAGCCGCCGCCCCCCGCTCCGGCGGCGAATAATTTTTACGGTCACCCCATCGTCCTCAACCACCCGCATCATGAAATCCATCCGCGCTCTGCTCCTCGGAATTTCGCTCGCCGCGACGGCCTGGTCCCAGGCCATTCCGCTCACCGACCTGGTCGGTCCCAACAATCTCGTCCGCGATCCGGTGTATGGAATCTCAGTCACTTATCCGGCCGGTTGGGAGCTGCAGGGCGCCCAGCGCTGGGGCAAGAACGACAAGGAAAACACCCTTTTCTTCCGGCCGATCTGGCCGCTGGAATCGCGGCCGAGCCTGTACTATCAGCCGCGGTCCAATTTCGACAGTCCGGCACCCGGCCAGGAAGAGGCGCATTTTCGGTACACCGCCGGGACCAAGGCGGCGAGCCGGGTGAAGGGCGGCATGAGCGATTATAAGAACTTGGAAAACACCTTCACCTTTACGCAGATCAACGGCCGGCCGGCGTTCCGCTATGTGGCGCTATTCACCCGGGACGGGAGGCAGTACTTCGAATATTTTACGCGCATCCTGGGCCAACAGATGATGGTGATGTTCTTCACGATGGGCCCCATTGAGGAATTGGAGACCATTCGCCGCGACATCGACCAGATGAGTGCGACCGTGCAGGTGCCGTGAGGCGGGATTTCAGCCGGGAGTGTGGGGCGTCTGGGTGGCGGACGCCTTCGCCACTCGCCTAAAACGGCGTTCGCAAAACGGACGCCCCACCTTGGGACCGGCTCACCCGATCACCGTCCGCAGCACCTTGCCGAGTTCGCCGGCGCGGTAGGGTTTGGTGAGGTAGCCGCTGAAGCCCATCTCCAGGAACTTGCGGGCCATGTCGTCGTTGTCGTAGCCGCTGGAGACGATGGCGCGGAGCTGCGGGTCGAGCGCGAGCAGGTGTTTGAAACACTCCTCGCCACCCATGCCGCCGATGACGGTGAGGTCCATGATGACGGCGTCGTAGGCGCGGTTGACGTTGAGGTAGCGCTTGTAGAAGACGATGGCCTCCTCGCCGTTCTTCGCGAGGTCGTAGGTGTAGCCGAGCCCCTCGAGCATCGAGGCGGTGAGGGCGGAGATCTTCGGATCGTCGTCCATCAGGAGCACGCGGCCCGTGCCGAACCGCAGGGAGGCGGGCGGGCGGGCGCGGGCTTCGACGGGCCGCCCGGCCTTCGGCAGATAGACGGTGAACGCCGTGCCGACCCCGACCTCGGTGGCGAGCTCGAGCTGGCCGCCGTGTTTGCGCACGATGGAGAGCACGGTGGCGAGGCCGAGGCCGGTGCCGTGTTTCTTCGTGGTGAAAAACGGGTCGAAGATCCGTTCGACGTGCTCGGGCTTGATGCCACTGCCGTTGTCGCGGACCTCGAACTTGACGTAGTCGCCGGCCGCGAGGGCGTCCACCTGGCCGTCGGCGAGGGTGATGTTGCCCGCGCGGATCTGGAGCTGGGGCTGGTGCGGCGGCGGCGGCATCGCCTGCAGGGAGTTGACGATGAGATTCTGGAAGACCTGCAGGATCTGCGCGCGGTCGACGAGCACGGGCTCGACGTTGTCGGCGACGAGGAGGTTGATGCCGGTCGTGGCCGCCGCGGTGGCGATGCGCAGCGAGTCCTCGAGGATGGGCTTCGACTCGCAGACGACCTGCGTGCCGGTGCCGCCCTTGGCGATGGAGAGGAGCTGCTTGGTGAGGCCCTTGGCGGCCTTGCAGGCCTCGTCGGCGTCGGGGAGGGACTTGTAGTTCTGGTTTTCGATCGCGAGCGAGATGCCGCCGAGGATTGTGGTCAGGAGGTTGTTGAAATCGTGGGCGATGCCGCCGGCGAGCAGGCCGAGGGCCTCGAACCGGTTGGCGCGAACGAGCTCCTCGGGCGTGAGGGTCATCTGCTCGGGGTCGCGGAAGACCACGACGACGCCCCGGGGCTTGCCGTCGGTGCCAAACGCGGCGCGGGCGGTCCACACGATGGGCTTGGCGGGTTCACCCTCGACCGGAGAAGTCAGCGCGTCGCTCCCGAGGAGGCCGAGCGGCTGGTCGGCGGAGAGGGCGCGCTCGACGGGGTTGTCGCCGGGACGTCCGCTCTGCCGGTCCACGAGATGAAAGTGGTCGCCGAGGGGCTGGCCGCGCGCGGCCTCCGCCGTGACGTGCAGGAGCTGGGAGGCGGCCGCGTTGAGGAAGACGATCCGGCCCCGCGCGTCGCAGATGAGCACCGCCTCGGCGAGCGCGCCGAGGGCCTCGGCGACGAGCGCGGGCGGAAGGGCGTTGGCCTCGGGCGTGACGGCGGCGGAGAGGTCGGCCGGCAGCGCGACCGCGAAGCCGACGACGCGGGTGAGCTCGCGCTTGCGCGTGAGGCTGCGGTGGGCGCCAAAGATCACGGGCACGGGGCGGCCGTCCTTGCCGCGCAACCGGACCACCTCGGCAAACGACGTCTGGCCGGGGGCGCGTGTCAACAGCCACGACTCGATGCCGCCGGGCGCCTCCTCGGGCGGAAGCGCCGCGGCAAACGAGGCGGGGGCCGGGGCGATCTCGCCCTCGTCGTAGCCGAGGAGTTTCTCCCACGCGGACGAGAACCAGAAAACCTTGCCCGCGAAATCCAGCTCGAAGGCCGCGAGCGGACCGGCGCCGCTGAGGTCCTGCAACCGGGCCTCGTTGGCGAGGGCGTCCTCCTCGAGCTGCTTGCGCTCCGAAATGTCGAGATGGAGGCCCACGACGCGTTCGAGCGCGCCGGCGGGCGACATCACCTGCAGGCCGATGCACTGGATCCACACCCAGTGACCGAGGCGGTGCTTCATCCGGAACTCCACGCTGAAGGGCCGCGCGCCCACCACGAGCTTCCGGCCCACCTTGTCGGGGGCGGCCGACGAATCCTCCGGGTGGATGAGCTGGTGCCAGGTGTCCAGCGTGTCGGGCAGCTCCGTCTCGCGGTAACCGAGGATCTTCTTCCACGCGGGCGAGAAGCGCACCCGGTCGGTGGCGAGGTTCAAATCGAAGAAACCCGCGGCGCCCTTTTCGGACAACAGCGCGAGGCCCGCCGCGGTTTCGTCGGTGCCGGGTGCGGCGGCGGGGGGCGGCGGGGGCGGGAGCACGGCGGCGATGTAGCCGGGAGTGGGGCCGAGGGCCTTTTCGAGGCGCACGCGGACCTCGCGGGGCGCACCCTCGCGCGGCTGCGCGGAAACCGTGGCCGACCGGTCGAGGGCGCTGATGAGCAGCGCCTCCCATTGGGCCTCAAGGAATTCCGGGTCCGTGGAAACGATTTCGAACGCAAACAGCGACGCGAACGGCTCGCCGATGAGCTCGTTTTCGCCGGTCTGCCACAGGGTCCGGGCGGAGGCGTTGGCGGCGGTCACACGACCGCCGGAATCGAGCAGCAAAACGGCGGCGGGCGCGGGTTCGGCCGCGGTCGGGGTTGGGCTGCGTCTGGCGGTGGTCTCGCTCAAATTAATTCTTATCAAGCCAGTCCCGGCTGCGCTTGGCGAGGAAATCGATGTAGGCCGGATGGTCGTTGAGGCACGGGATCGCGGTAAACGACTTGCCACCCGCTTCCGTGAACTCCTCGGCGCCGCGCACGCGAATTTCCTCAAGCGTTTCCAAGCAATCGGTTACGAACGCCGGTGTCATCACGAGCAGACGCGTGCGACCCTCTTTGGCGAGGCGCTTATACTCGAAGTCCGTGTAGGGCGTCAGCCAGGGCTCGCCCACGATGCGGGATTGGAAGGCGATGGACCAGCGCGCGGGGTCGAGGCCGGCCCGTTGGGCAAAGAGGTGCGTGGTGCGGGTGACCTGGGCCTTGTAACAGGTGGCGTGGGCGGGCGAGCAGGTGGTGCAGCAGTCCGGCACGACCATGCAGTGGGCCTTCGAGGAGTCGGCCTTGGTCAGATGGCGCTGCGGGATACTGTGATAGCTGAACAACAGGTGGTCGTGGGGCTGCTGCAGGTAGGGGCGGGCGCTCTCGACGAGGGCCTCGATGTAGTCGGCGTCGCCGTAGAAGGGCTGGACGGTTTCCAGTTTCATCTTCGGGGCGATCTTCGCGACCTCGCGGTAAACCTTGGCGATCACCGTCTCCCAGCTCGACATCGCGTAGTGCGGGTACTGGGGGAAGAGCAGGAGCTCCTCGACCCCGGCGGCGGCGAGGCGGCGGAGCGCGTCGGGGATGGAGGGGTTGCCGTAGTTCATCGCGAGCTCGACGGGGGCCTTGGTGCGCTTCTGGAGCGCGGCGTGCGCGAGCTTGCTGGTCACGATGAGCGGGGAGCCCTCGGCCGTCCAAATCGTGGAATAGGCGTGCGCGGAGTTCTTCGCGCGAAAGGGGATGATGATGCCGTTGACGAGAATGCTGCGGAGGAAGGCGTTGTCGGGCTTGTCGATGACGCGTTCGTCGCCGAGGAATTCGCGCAGGTAGCGCTTTACATCAGGCACCGAGGTGGAATCGGGCGAGCCAAGGTTGAGCAGGAGGACGGCGCGTTTGGACATGCAGGGAGATTCGTCGGTAGAAATTCCCCGATGTCAAATGGAGTGCGCGAAAGGGTTTCCCTTCCGGTGGGGAGACTACTCAACGCCCCCCCCTCAGTTTCCCGTCGGGCGGAGGTCGATCGGGCGGGCCAGCGCGACCGGCTGGCTCCACGAGTCCGTGCCGTCGTACACGGCGGTGAACAGGTGGGTGATCCGGCCGTCCTCGATGAGGAGTTGCGGGCGCTCGCGGCGGACGCACCGCAGGGTGCCGCCCGGCTGGAGTGCGATGGCGTGGTCGTACACGGCGGGCGGGACGGACGGCTGCCAGCCGTCGATGCCGTCGGGCGAGACGAGCAGGGCGCCCCAGCGCTCGTGACCGGTCAGCCCGCCGACGTTGTCCTCGCAGAGCGCGAAATACCGGCCGCCGCCCCGGAACACATAGAAGTCTTCGAGCCGGGCGCGGGGCCAGACCTGCGCGTTGCGCGTCTGGTAGGGGCCGGCGTAGCCGGGCGCGGTGGCCACGATGACCCTCAGGTCGGCATCGCGGTACATCAGCTTCACCGCGCCGTCGGCTTCGACGCAAACGGCGGGGTTGTTGGATTCCTCGGCGATGAGCGGGCGGTCGGAACGCGTCCACGGCCCGCGGATCGTCGGCGCCCTGGCATAGCCGATCTGGCGGAGGAGGGATTTCGTGTGGGGCCGGAACGTGGTGAAATCGCTGCCGATGTAGAACAGCACGAACTCCCCGCGGATGCGATGGATCGTGGGATTGTGCGCCATGTTCGAGTCCCAGTACCGGCGGTCGCGCTCCCCGATCACGACCTCCTGAAACGCATACGGCCCGAGCGGATCGCGGGCGACGGCGCGGACGATCTCCGAGGCCTCGCGGTAGCCGTCGGGGAACTTGCTCTGCTTCGGCCAGCGCGCCGCGAAGAGATGATACTCGTCGCCGACCTTGATCGGCGAGCCGCACCACACCCAGTAGCCCGCCAGGCGAAAGCCGCTCCCGGCCGGCACCGGGAGAAACCGTTCGGCCATCGGACCGTCGAGCCAGGCGGTGACCGCGTCCGCGGCGGAGGCGGGGAAGGGCAGGGCCCAGAACGCGCCCACCAGCAGCGCAACCAATCGGGTGGAGGGGTGCATGACCGCTCTCCTTTGTGCGCGCCACCCGAGGCGACTGCAAGCGCCGCGGGACGGGAGGCACGCGATGCGGCGACACCGGCCCCGTGGTCCTCCGAACGCGCCGGTGCGCTGGCGCGAGGCGCCGGGCGCTCAGGCCGCGCGGGCGCTCAGGCCGCGCGGGCGCGGCAGGACTGGATGGTCGCGATCAGGCGGTGAAGGTTTTCCGGGGCGATGCGGTCGGTCACGACTGTCGGCGCGTAGTTGGCCTCGATGTCGAGGTGCAGGCCGTCCTCCTCGCCGGGCCGGACAAATTCCTCGACGAAGTCCATCCCGCCGCGCGGCTTGATCCAGCGGTAGTAGGTGTCGACATCGTCGGATTCCAGGAGCACCTCGAGTTTGAGAAACACGTTGCAGTACAGCGTGAGGTCGCGAAACGACGCGAACCACGTGGGCGGATTTACCAGCTGGTCACGGATGATGAGTGGCATCGTGGTCCTTTGTTTAGCAGCGTCTTTGCCAACATCGGCGCAACCGCGCATTTTTTGACCGCGAAGGCGCGGGGCTGCGGCCGTCGGCTCCGCGGTGGATCCGGGCCCTTGCCCTTCGGAGGTGCCTGGACCCGGCGGGCCGATCACTCCAACCGGCCGATCGCCGCGTCCGCTGCTCCGTCAAAATCTGGTCCGACAGCGCGGCCGCCTCGTGAGCTTCGGCGGCTGCGCCCGCTTGGCCGGCCTACGAGCTTTGGTCGCACGGCACCGGCGCGGACTTTTCCGATTTCGCCACGGTGGCCGCCGCCCGCG
>JAPLTR010000401.1 GCA_026398065.1 Verrucomicrobiota bacterium
CTTCGCCACCGGCAACGCCAGCCTTCTCCTTGATCGTGATCCTGGCACGCCGGCCTTTCCGACCGGCGTCGATTTCAACGAGGACGTGCCCGTCTTCGAGCTCCCGCGCTCGCCGCTGCTGAGCGTGGCGCAGCTTCAGCATCTGTCGCTTCCCGCGCAGCGTCCGTTCTGGGTCGGCCAGTCCGCGGCCTCGGCCGGGCCGGCCGCGTGGAACAATTCCCTCTTCGACCAGTACTTCTTCAGTGGACTGGGCCCGGGCTCGACGTGGACCGATCTCACCCGGCCGCTGCCCAACACCCTCGCGCGCGTCCTGCGCCGCAAGCCCGACGGCACCGCCGTCGCGGTGAACGACTTCGCCGCCGCCGGCACCGTGCTCTCCACCCCGCCGCCGCCGGCCGACCCCAACGATCCCGTGCTGCCCCCGGTCCTCGCCGCCGGTCTCTCCGCGAAATATCTCCTCCAGGGCGGCGCCTTCAACCTCAACTCCACCGAGCCCGACGCCTGGGCCGCCGTGCTCCGCTCCGTGCGCTTCCCGGCCGGGAGGGAGTTCCAGTACCTCGATGCGGACCCTGCGACCGGCACCAACGCCGACACCGCGGTCGCGACCCTGAGCGCCGAGGCGGCGTTCCCCCGGTTCAGTTTCTCCGCGCAGGAAACCTACAAGACCACGCCTGGATACCTGCACACCGACACCGGCACGACCAACAGCTTCACCGTTCACACCGAGTACTACCGCCAGGGCCTCCGCACGCTCGATGCCGCCACCGTCACCGCGCTCGCGCAAAATATCGCCGCCGCGGTCAAGACGCGTATTGCGGCAAAAGGCCCGTTTCTCTCCGTGGAGGAATTTCTCCAGCCCGTCGTCACCACCGTGGTCGTGCCGGACACCTCCGATGCGACGGGCGTCGCCACGATCACCACCACCACGACCGGCCCGAGCCTCCTGGAGCAGGCCATCGTCGATCTTAAGCTCAACCTCGACCCCAACGATCCCGCCGGCGGCAACCTGCCGTTCTCCTCCTCGTTCCTCACGCAGGCCGACCTCCTGACCGCGCTCGCCCCCGTGCTCTTCGTGCGCAGCGACACGTTCACCATCCGCGCCTACGGCGAGGCGACCAATCCCGTCACGCTGCTCTCCGAGGGCAAGGCCTGGTGTGAGGCCGTCGTGCAGCGCCTGCCCGAACCGTTCGCCCCGGCGACTTCCGGCCAGCCCACGGACGACGAGTACAAGACCCCGCCGGGCAGCTACGGCCGGCGCTTCAAGATCGTTTCGTTCCGATGGCTCACCAAGTCCGACATTTGATGCTGCTCTGCGCGCTGGTGCTGGCCGCGCCCTTCGCCGCGGCCCAGCGGCCCGGCCAGATCGCCATCCGCTTCACGGTTTTTTCCGCGCGCCCCATCGACGGGCTCGCCTACGCGTCGGCCACCGGTGCCGCCCAGCCGTTGCAGTTCAAACCCGCCGCGCGGTCTCCACGTTACACCTACACGGGCGTTTCCCCGCTCAAGTTCACCGACACCGCGAGCGGCGCCGTCGTCGCCGAGGCCACCGTGCCGCCTGAGATCCGCGAGCCGCTGCTGCTCTTCATCGAACTGCCCGCGCCGAAACCGGGCGGGCTCCGCTACCAGATCGCGGTGATCGACGACAGCGCGGCCAAGCTCGGCGCCGGCCACCTCGCGATCCTCAACCTCAGCGGCCTCAAGCTCACCGGCCTCCTCGACAAAACGGAGCTCACGATCGACGCCGGCCTCAACGCCCCCGTGCCCTTCACGCGCTCGGCCAAGCTCACGCTGTTCACCACCGCGCGCGGCGTGAAGGTCCAGTCATACGCCGATGTGATCAAGCCCCCGAAGACCTCGCGCCTGCTGCTGATTTTGTTTCCCCCGGCCCGCAAGGGTGCCCTCGAAGTCCAGACCCGCGCCCTCGCCGACGACCCCAACGCGCCGGCTCCGGCCCCCGCCGGCGTTCCCGTCCCCGGCGTTAAAAAATAGCCGTCGGCCCGTCCCGCGTCTTTCGATCCAGCGTGAGCAACCCTTTGCGGGACCAACCCGCGGCCTTCGATCAAACCCACCATGCCTTCCTGGT
Organism: Verrucomicrobiota bacterium; assembly: GCA_026398065.1. Classification (GTDB taxonomy): domain Bacteria; phylum Verrucomicrobiota; class Verrucomicrobiia; order Opitutales; family Opitutaceae; genus GAS368. Next base: position 2,084 of record JAPLTR010000401.1, read on the forward strand.
TTTTCCTGCGTAGCGGCGAGCGCCCGCCAGCCGACATTCTCCGGTTCGCCGGCGCTCGCCGCTACCCAACCAAGCTGAAGCGAGCCTCAGGATGTCACACCAACGTCTGATGAGTTTTTGCCTTCATGGTAGCTGCGAGCGTGAGCGAGTGGCCGTTCGGGCATAGTCCAAATATCAACAGCCATTGGTATCAGGCCCACCACAAATGAAACCCGTCGTCCAGGAAGACCGCACCGGCTGCGGAATTGCGAGTGTCGCCGCCCTCACGTCGCAACGCTACGCGACCGTGAAACAGGCCGCCGCCCGGCTCGGCATCGCGGTGACCGACCCGACGCTCTGGAGCGACCCGCGCCCCATGCGCCGCCTGCTCGCGCACTTCCGGGTGACGGCGGGGCAGGGGGAGGAGGCGTTCAAAGGCTGGCCGGCGCTGCCGGACCGCGCCCTGCTGGCGATCAAATGGCATCGCGAGAAAACCGGCCCCGCGTGGCATTGGGTGGTCTTCGTCCGCGACGCGTCGGGCGCCTACGTGCTCGACCCGAAAAAAGCGCTGCGCACGAACCGCCGCACCGATTTCGGCCGCATGAAACCGAAGTGGTTCATCTGCCTCGAACGCCCCGCCGCCAACTCCAACGCGTCGGCCCGTGCGCTGCGCGCTCGCTCATCCCCGGGTTTGCGGCTGAAAGCCAGCGCCGGGAACCCCCGTTTTCCTCGCTAGGGAGCCTTTAATATCTCGGAAAAAACAACGTTCATTTCCTCGATAACTTGTTTGGCAACAAGATGCGCTTGGCTGTCCGAATTCGTTGCATCTACTTTGTCTTCCAAAGTGTCGAGCAGCTCAAAGAATCGCTCCCTTCTTATAACCACTGGTGGGAAGGCTGTCGCTCCCAGGTAGCGGCGGAATTTTTTTGCGAGAGCTAACCCCTGATCCCGCGCACCTTTATTTCGGAAATTTAAGTGCTCATGCAGATGTCCAAACCGCGCTCTCCATTGGTCGATATCGACCTTCACGATCTCCTTCGTGAGCCCTGGAGCTTTATCCAACCACAAACCAATAATGCGGTCCTTGGTCACCTCTGGAATGGCAAAGATCCACCCCGCTACAGGCACTGCGAAAATCGCACTCACGGTCAAAAGCGGGATGAGCCAGCGGCGCTTGCTTCTATTTCTGAGCCCGGTTTTTACCTCTTTTAGGACGCTAACTCCTAGGTCTTTAGACACAGGCGACCTGTTAAAAGCAGCAACCGCTTCTGTCAATTGACGAGAAGGTCATCGTCGAAACGTCGCGAAGGTGCGCGATTTCGGTTACGAAATTTCTCCGCGACGGGGTTTCGCACCTGAGTACGTTACTTCGAGTCCAAGTCGGACAACAGCGTCCGCCTCGAGGGTGACGTGGTGGTGGAGGTCCCGAAGCTCAAGGAATTCCAGCAAGTGACCATCCGCGCTACCGGGGTGAAGTCGGACGAGCACACGGGTCAACCGGTGATTCGCGCGGGCGAACTCGTTGCCTAACCGATGAAGCAAGAGGATCGGCCTGAGGGCCGGAGGCGGATGCGGCCGTAGGCCGCGCCGCCCCGGTCCTTTTCCTTGTTACTATGGTTAATAACTGTCCATCCTGGATGCCCTCCTTTCTGCCAAATCCGTAAGAGCGCATGCAGCAAATTACGTAGCTTTAGAACTCGAATTTTCTAGACATGCCATATTTGGACTTTAAGTCCAAGCACTGCGCTTCGCAACGGCTTCTTACTCATCCCCATGATCAAAACGGAATACCTTATCCTGCTGGATGAATCATCCACGTTCTGTCAAAGCGTCCCTGCTTTAAATCATTTACGAGGACAAGGAATTTGACAATCTGGAAAAGCTGCTGAAATCCGTCAGGACGGTGCTTTCCAAGGTAAGCGGGAAGCAAGTGCAGGTGCTTTGGGATGGCCTCAGTCTCGTTTACGCGGAAAAGGCCTATCCCATCATCCACGAGATCGAGAACACGATGCGTAAACTTATCACCAAATTCATGATGATAAATATAGGGACCCGATGGACGAATGAATCAATACCAAAGGAAGTGCTGGAAAGTATCAGAAGTAAAAGCGCAAAACAAGAAAATAACCACCTGTACGAAGTAGATTTCATACAATTATCTTATTTTCTATTTAAAGATTATACATACTCAAATCTGAGTGGTCTTTTGGATAAACTGAAAAAGGCAACAAAACTGGAGGACCTAAATCTTTCCGAGTTGAAAGGCACGATCCCCACGTCAAACTGGGATCGCCATTTCTCAACTATCGTAAAATGCGATGGAGACTACATTAAATCAAGGTGGGAGAAACTTTATGAAAAAAGAAACTTGGTTGCCCACAACAAGCAGATAGGTCGCGTTGACTACGATGATATAATCGCCCTCTGCGGTGAACTCATGCCAAAACTCACAGAGGCAATAGATAATTTGGATAAAATTGTGATAAGTGAGGCGGAGAAGGAGATCGTCTCCGAAAACGTTGCTTCATCCAGAAGTGACGTTTACATGGAATTCATCACCTCTTGGGCTCATTTTCAAAGAATGGTCTACTTTCTGGCAAATCTGCTTCATGAAGCGCATAAATTACCAGGCGAACCGTCTTTAGGTGAAAATAATTTAAGGAATCATCTTAACTTGCTATATCGTAAGTATGGAATAATCACCTCTCAGGTTAAGCGCGATATACTAGAAATATTTCAATTGAGAAATATTATAGTTCACCGTCCTGATATCATAATTGGGCCCAATCACATCCAATCAAAAGGCGCGCAGCTCAGAGGATACGCCCTGTTCCTCAGTGAGACGATATCCGGAATAGAAAAAGGAGGGGTTGAGAATGTTCCGAAGCCGAAGAGCGAGCAGCCGGACCCAGACGACGATGAGAAGTTGGACTAACCTGCTTACCCCAAAGAATCGCGAGTGGTTATGCAGCGGCCAGCCTCCTGCACTCAGAAGCTAACTTTCTTTGCTGCAAGTAAGGTCAGAATAAGGTGTCACGTCTTAAGGGCGTGTTGCCCAAAGCCTTGTTTTTCGAAAAGAGGCCGCTCCGCCGGCAACAGCGGCACGATGAACCAACGACTTCCGCGACCCGGTTTCATGCAATCCGGCGGTTTCTCCATTTGCGCAACAGGCCCTTAAGTCTTGACAGAATTGACCGCTCCACCGGCCGACAACAGCCAACTGTCCCGGTTGGCCTCTGGGAAGGGGGCAGGGGTGAACGATCGACCGATACCCCACACCTCCACCGGGGCTGTCCCAGCCCTTGTCCCACCTCGGGTGGTAGCTTGCGGGCACGATGAAAACATCCCGCCCCCGCCCTGAGGTCTTCATGAAAGGCGCCCGTCAAATCCCCGGCGTCCGTCGCCCGGAGCGCGCAGTTAAAAATTACGCCGGCCGACGGTGCCCCGATCGACGGTGCCCGGAGATCGCCGTCCACCTCGGAGCGCGGGGCGGCTCCTGCACGCCGCCGCCTTTTGCGGCCCTCCAAGGACGCGAAACGGGCGATGAGCGCCACTCCCGGGGAATTTTGTGGAATGGAGCGAACGGAGCGAATGGAGCGGTCGCCGGAATCGGGCGAATCGGATAAACTGGTCGGCAGTCCGGTGGCCGTTCCGGGACGCCGGTCCCGCGCCGGCCGGCGCCGCCTCACTGGGTATTCAACATTCAACTACATACTCCCATGTCCCGTCTTGGAAAAATCGCCCGTCTTCCGCGCGCCGTGCGCGACACCCTCAACGTCCGGCTTCAGGAGGGCGACCCCGGCCCGGAGCTGCTGGCGTGGCTCAATGCCGAGCCGGCCGTGGAGGCCGTGCTGGCCGCGCACTTCGGCGGCCAGGCGATCAACGCCCAGAACCTCTCCGACTGGCGGCGGGGCGGGCATGCCGTCTGGTGCCAGCAGCAGCAGATCCTCGAGCTGGCGGAGCGGCTGCACGAGGACCAGCCGGAGTTGGAGGCGGTGCTCGCGGAGGAGGAGCTGGCCGGGTGCCTCACCCAGGCGTCGCGGCTGGCGCTGATGCGGGAGCTGCAGGCCACGTGGGGGATGGAGGAGGGGCCGGAGCGGCTGAAGGCCGTGCTGGCGGTCCTGCGCGCCGCGGACCGGCTGCAGCGCGGGCAACGCGACGCGAGCCGGGCGCAGCGGGAGGAACGCGCGCAGCGGGAGGAGGAGCGGCGGGCGCAGCCGGAGGAGCGGTGGGAGGAGCGGGAAGCACCACCGGAGGAGGGGGCGGAGCCGCGAGAGGAACGGGAGGAGCCGCCGGAGGTGCGCCCGGCTCATCCGGCCGCGCGGCGCGAGGCGGTGCCGGAGGTGCCGCCGCCCGCCGGCTCGCGGCGAGCTCGCCCCCCGCGCCGGTTGCCAGCGGTGGACGGATCGGACCGAAGCTCCCGGCGAGGCAGGCGGCCTGAACGCCCGGGCGATCAAGGCAAATCAAGGCATTTCAAGGTAAACGAAATCAAGGTAACGCCAAATCAAGGTCACGCACCGTCGAAAGAGGGGCCTTCGGGCAGGGACGCCGCTCCGAGGCGTCCGTGGGCCACAGGGCGATACGCGAGGGCGGATTCGATTGAGACGTGGCGTCGTGACGGACGGCTCGGAGGCCGTCCCCACCTTCAATCTTCGGCAAGCCGCAGTTGCACCGGACGTGGGGTGGGCAGATGGATGGCCACGTCGCCGTGCGGGGCCCGGCGAAATTGCTTGTCACCTCTTTTGCGCAAAGCGTAATACCCACCGCTCAGTTCCGAGCGACCAAGGTTTTTTCTCCCGCTGGCATCTCCTTTGCCCGGTGCGGAGGGCAGAATCGGGGTTGCGCGGGACCGCGATCCGCCCACCAATGGGGGCGGAACGTCACTTTCGCCAGAGTAGCTCAGTGGTAGAGCAGAGGACTCATAAGCCTTTGGTCGCCGGTTCAATCCCGGCCTCTGGCACCACTCTCAGTGAGGCACTTACGCAAGTAAGTGCCTTTTTTTTCGGCGGGTGCCGCCGCGCCCGCCGGGGCGTGCGGCCGGATCGGGCGGGGCCACCGCCAACCGCCGTCGGCCTTTTTGGGCGCATCCCCGTGGTTGCGCAGGGAGCCGTGGGACCTCCGCAGTCGACCGAATGGGGCGCCGGGGTGCCCCGGGCGCGCCATGCGACTACAGGCTGGAGTGGCCTTCGCGCAGGGCGTACTTGGTCAGACCGGCCACGGTGTTGATGCCGAGTTTGGTCATCAGGTTGAGCCGGTGGGTCTCGACGGTCTTCGCGCTGACCTTCATCGCGAAGGCGATCTCCTTGGTGGTCCGGCCCTCCGCGATGCCCCGGAGCGTCTCGAGCTCCCGCTCCGTCAGATTCTTGTCGTCGAGGCCGCTGACCTTCCGCTGGTATTCCCGTACGATGATTGTTGATACGGCCGGGGAGAGGTACACCTGGCCGGCCAGCGTGGCCTCGACAGCGCTGGCCAGTTCCTGCCCGGTGCTGCTCTTGAGCACGTACGCCGAGGCCCCCGCCTCCAGGGCGGTGTTGATCTTGTGCGAGCCGGTGTGGGCGGTCAGCACGAGGATCACCATCCGCGGGTAGGTTTTGCGGATGCGCTGGGTCAGCGCGATGCCGCCGATGCCCGGGATGTCCAGATCCATCACGACGAGGTCGGGTTCGAGGCTCACCACATTTTTCCAGGCCTCCTCGCTCTCGCTCGCCTCGCCGACGACCTCGATTCCGGGCAGTTCCCGGCCCAAGTAGGAGCGGATGCTCCCGCGCAGCATGGGATGATCGTCAACAATGAGAATCCGAACAGGCATAGGGATGTATTGTTCTATATTGGTTTTGCTATATTCGTTAACGGTTGCGGTTGCCCGGGGTTGAGGGCGGCCCCAACGCCGACGGCCACCGCTTCTGCCGGCTCCGTAGATCGTAGAAGAGTAGCAGGCCCGCGGGGCACGTCTACCCGATTCCATCAGGCGGGACGACTTCTGTTCTCAGGAAATACGAAAGATACCTAGGTAATTCCCCTGAACCCACTCAGGTTTGACGAGGTCGGGCGCGCGCCGCGGGTGGGTCAAGGGTGGGTGAGGACGTCTTTCTCCACCCGGTTTTGGCGGTGGCGGGCCGCCGAAGAAAGCCCGGCTCTGACGGTGGCGGCGATTTCGCGCGGGGGCGTTGGACCGTTTCCCGGCACCGCCCGGAGACGTGGAGGGCGGCCGGATCGCCCGCCCCGCGGTCCCTTCCCCGGTGGGGTGGGCCCTCCGTCCCTCCGGGCGACGGGGTTGCCGGCCGGGCGGGGGCGCGGAACGTGGCCGCATCCCGAGGTCGGTGCCGGCTCGATTCCCGCGGTGTCAGCGGGGGAGGGAGGCGCCGCGGGTGCCACCTTATATTTTCTAAGGAATATCGAATCAAATCGGACGACCTTCCCGATAGGCGCCGGGCTCGCGCTGTTATATAGTGGACCCATGGCAACAAACCACCGGCAACCGCACCCGATTCCATGAAAAAGGTCATCCTCACCGTTGAATCCAAGGTGGTCGGCCGTCCCGGCGTCGGGTCGGCCCGCCGGTCGGCA
>JAPLTR010000015.1 GCA_026398065.1 Verrucomicrobiota bacterium
GCCCCCACCGAGAGGTCGATGCCCCCGGAGAAGATCACCAGGGTCATGCCGATGGCAGAAATGCCGAGAAACGCATTGTCCGCGAGCAGGCTCGTGGCAACGCGTGCGGAGAAGAACCCCGGATAGAAAAAGGCCGCGGCACCGAAGAGCGCGCAGAAGATCGCCGCGGTCACGACGAGGGAGCGGTTTTGGCGGAGCAGGTTCACGCGGGTTGCCCTCCCTTTCGCCACAGCCCGTTGGCCCAGACGCGGAATTTTTCCGACTGCAGCAGCGAAACGACAATGATGAGCAGCGCCTTGGGCACCGGCGCGACGGCCGGGGGAACCCCGAGATTGTACATCGTCGTCGTCAGGGTCTGGATCAGCAACGCGCCCAGGAAGGAACCGAGGATGGAGAACCGTCCGCCCGTCAGGGCCGTGCCCCCCACCACCACGGCGAAGATCGCGTCGAGCTCGGCGTTCTCGCCCGCGCGGTGGGCGTCGGCCGCGCGGATGTTCGCGGCCGTGAGGATGCCGGTCAGCCCCGCGCAGGCTCCGCAGAAGACGTAGGCCAGCCCTTTCACCCGCGCCGCCGCCAGGCCGGCAAAGCGGCTCGCGGTCTCATTGTCGCCCACCGCCTCGATGAAGAGCCCGGCCGCGGTGCGCCGGAGCAGAAAATGCGCGGCGACGTAGAACACCCCGACGAGCAGGGGCGCAAACGGGAGCCCGAAGACGAATCCATTGGCGAGATACTCGAACGCCGGATTGGCAATGATGATCACCTGCCCATCCACGATCAACTGGGCGACCCCCCGTCCGGCGACCATCAGGATCAGGGTCGCGACGATCGGTTGGACGCCGAGCCCGGCGACCAGCAGCCCGTTCGCCGTGCCAGCGACCGCGCCCGCCCCAACCGCCGCGGCGGCCGTCATGGCCAGGCCGTGGCCCGCACGGAGCAACAGGGCACAGACCGCCCCGGCGATGGCGACGATCGAACCGACGGACAGGTCCACCCCGCCGGTGGCGATCACGAGCGTCATCCCGAGCGCGAGCAGCATCGTGCGCGACCCTTGGGTGAAGATATCGACCGGCACGCCGTAAACATGGCCGTCGTGCAACGACACCCCGAGAAAGCCGGGGTTCTTCCACAGATTGACCGCCACCAGCACGGCGAGACCGACCAGCAACCACTGTCGCCGGAGAGGCGCCGCTCCCGGAGCACGAGCACCCGGGAGCAGTTGCGCACGATCTCCTCGATCTCCGAGGAGATCAGCAGCACCGCGAGGCCGTCGTCCCGGAGCTTCGCGATCAGCTGCTCGATCTCCGCCTTGGCGCCGATGTCGATGCCGCGTGTCGGTTCGTCGAGGATGATCAGCTCGGGCTGGGTGGCGAGCCAGCGGGCGAGGAGCACCTTCTGCTGGTTGCCACCGGAGAGGTTGCGGATCGGCGTCTCGGCATCCGGGGTCTTGATCCGTAAGGCGGCGATGTAGTGGACGCAGAGCGTTTCCTGCTCGGACCGGGCGAGGGTTCGCCAGGCGCCACGCTTCGCCTGCAACGCCAGAATCAGGTTTTCCCGCACCGAAAGATTCGGCAGAATCCCCTCGGTCTTCCGGTCCTCGGAACAAAACGCGAGGCCCAGGCGCACCGCGTCGCGCGGGGAGCCGAGCGAGACCGGCTGCCCCTTGATCCGAATTTCACCGGCATCGGCCGCGTCGATCCCGAAGAGGAGCCGCGCCGTTTCGGTGCGGCCGGAACCGAGCAGGCCACCCCCGCGAGCCTCCAGCAACGGGGTCGAGGCCTTCTCCCCGGCGATCGCCGGACCGGCCGCGGTGCGCCCGGCCTCGTCCTTCACCTCGCGGCCGAGCATCTTCCCGACCAGCGCCAGCCGTGGCAGGTCCGCGGTCGCGTATTCGCCGACGAGCTGACCGTTGCGCAGCACGGTGAGGCGGTCGCTGATCGCGTACACCTGGTCGAGGAAATGGGTGACGAACACGATACCCAGTCCGTCGCCGCGCAGCCGGCGCATCACGGCAAACAGTTCGGCGACCTCCTTTTCGTCGAGGCTCGCCGTCGGCTCATCGAGCACGAGCAGCCGGGCGTTCAGATCGAGGGCACGGGCGATGGCGACCATCTGCTGCATCGCCACCGAAAGCGTGCCGAGTTCAGCGTCGACGTCGCATTCGATCTCCAGGCGTGCGAGCGCCTCGCGGGCGTGCCGGCGGACGGAGCGCCAGTTGACGAAGCCAAATTTTCCCGGCTGGCGACCGAGCGCGATGTTCTCGGCGACGGACAGTGCCGGGATCAGGTTCACCTCTTGGTACACGGTGCTGATGCCGGTGCGCTCGGCATCTTTGGGCGAGGTCGGGCAAATAGGCTCGCCGGCAAACGACATCGTGCCGGCGTCGTGGGTATGCACGCCGGTCAGGTCCTTGTTGAGCGTCGATGTCCCCGCGCCATTCTCCCCGTGAAGCGCGTGCACCTCCCCGCGGCGGACCGTGAAATCGACCCCGTCGAGCGCCGTGACGCCGAGGAAGCGTTTCGTGATCCCGCGAAGGGCAAGCAGAGGCTGATCGGTCACGGACAAAGGTCGGCGGCTGCCGTCGTTCAGACGCCGGACGTCAATATTGACGGGACGGCAGGGCGGCGGCGGCGTTCTTCGCGTCAAACACCTCGTCCTTGTTGTAGGCCTTCTTCGGGACGGTCTGTCCGGCCAGAAGCTTGGCGACGGTGTCGTACACCTTGGGTCCGAACAGCGGACTGCACTCGACGGTGCAGTTGATCTTGCCGGCCGCGACCGCCTCGATGGCCTCCTTGATCGCATCGATCGCCACGATGGTGATGTCCTTGCCGGGCTTCAGCCCGGCCTCCTCGATGGCCTGGACGGCGCCGAGGGCCATGTCGTCATTATGTGAATACACGATGTTGATCGCCTTGCCGTGTTTCTTGATGAAGGCCTCCATGACCTCCTTGCCGCCGGACCGCCGGAAATCGCCGCTCTGCGAATCGATGATCTTGAGGCCGGGATACTTCGCGACGGCGTCGCCGAACGCCTTGCGACGCTCGTTGGCGGGGGCGGAGCCTGCGGTGCCCTGGAGTTCCACGATGTTGCCCTTGCCGCCGGAAAACTTTGCCAGCCAGTCGGCGGCCAGTCGGCCCTCCTCGTAGAAATCGGATCCGATGAAACAGGCAAACAGCGATTCATCCGCCGTCTGGATCGTGCGGTCGGTGAGGATCACCGGGATCTTGGCGCGCTTCGCTTCGCGCAAGACGGGATCCCAGCCCGTCTCGACAATCGGGGCGATGACGATGACGTCCACCCCCTGGGTGATAAAGGACCGGACCGCGCGGATCTGGTTCTCCTGTTTGCCCTGCGCATCGGAAAACTTGAGGTCGATCCCGCGCTTCTCCGCTTCGCTTTTCATCGAGACGGTGTTGGCGGTGCGCCAGGCGCTCTCGGCGCCGGTCTGGGCGAAGCCGACCTTGATGGTCTTCTTCGGGGGCTGCGCCGCCACGGGCGTGAGCAGGGCCAGCGTCAGGACGCCGGCCAAAGTGAGAAACACACGACTGGGCAGAAGGGATTTCATGGGT
>JAPLTR010000266.1 GCA_026398065.1 Verrucomicrobiota bacterium
CCTTCGTCGCAAAAAGCGCGGGCCCGACGTCGCACCCCCGCACCGCACTTGAATGCGACGCGAACCCGCGGCATGAGTATCGGCAACGTGCGTCTCGGTCCCTACGAACTCTCCTCGAACCTCTTTCTCTCGCCGCTCGCGGGCTACACCAACCTGCCCATGCGCGTGACCGTGCGCGAACTCGGCGGGCTCGGCTGGGCCACCACCGACCTCGTCAACGCCCGCTCGCTCCTCGAGCGCAACCCCACCGCCCTCAAGCTCGTCGCCTCCTCGCCCGAGGACCGACCCATGGCGATCCAGCTCTTTGGAAGCGTGCCGGAGGAGATGCGCGACGCCGCCGTGATGTGCGAACAACTCGGCGCCCAGTCCGTGGACATCAACATGGGCTGCCCCGTGAAGAAGGTCGTCAAGATCGGCGGCGGCTCCGCGATGATGACCGAGCTCGACAAGACCGCCGCCCTCGTCCGCGGCATGATCGAAGCCGTGAAAATCCCCGTCACCGCCAAGATGCGCCTCGGCTGGGACAACGACAACCTCACCGCCCCCGACCTCGCCCGCGTTCTGGAGGACACCGGCGTCGCCGCGATCTTCGTCCACGGCCGGACCCGTGCCCAGGGCTTCTCCGGCACCGTCAACCTCGCCGGCATCCGGTCCGTCGTGCAGGCCGTGAAAGCGATCCCCGTCATCGGCAATGGCGATGTCACTACACCCGAGGCGGCGAAGCACATGATCGCCGAAACCGGCTGTGCGGGCGTGAGCATCGGCCGCGGGGCCTTTTACGACCCGTGGATCTTCCGCCGCACGGATCACCTGCTGCGCACCGGGGAACTGCTGCCCGAGCCGGACTTCGTCGAGCGCCTGCGCGTGCTCCGGCGCCACTTCGACCGCTACTGCGAATTCTACGGCGAGGAGCACGGCTGCCGCCTGTTCCGCAAGGTCGCCCCGTGGTACGCGAAACGTTTCGGTCCCGCGAAGCCCTTCAAGCGTAGTATCCTCGCGATCACGTCGCGGGCGGATTTCGAAGCGGCGATTGCCGAGTACCTCGCCTGGCGCGCCCAGTTCTGCGACGAGCAGGGCGTGCTGAAGGACAAGTTCCAACCCGAGCCGATGGTCGCCTCCTTTATGCGCGATCCCAACGACGCCGAGATCTACGCCCGCGATTCCATCCCCGTGCCCAAGGGCCCGGTGGACACGTGGTGACAAGCCGCAGCCAGAGCGGACCTCCGTCCGCCCTGCTCTCGCCTACTTCGCCGGCAGCCGCGCCGGATATTTTGGGTACGCGGGGACCACCGGTGTCACTGGCGGACTTTTCTTGAGGGCCTCCAGCACGACCTCCACCGCTTTCTCCAACTGAGGATCGCGGCCGGCGCGCACCAGCTTCGGATCGAGCTCGACCTCGATGTCTGGTGCGATGCCGACGTTCTCAACCTCCCATTTTCCATCGAGACCGAAGATCGCCCAGTGGGGCGCCGTCACCGTGCCGCCGTCGATCAGCGCGGGATAACCGCCGATGCCCACGAGACCGCCCCACGTGCGCATGCCGACGAGCGGGCCCACGCCCGCCTTGCGAAAATACCACGGCATCGCGTCACCGCCCGAGCCTGCCGCTTCATTAATGATCATTGCCTTGGGGCCGAAGATCGCCGCCGTCGGCGACGGCACGATCTCGCCTTCGCGCGTGATACTGCTGCTCAGCATCGGCCGCTTGAGGTAGTCGACGATGTAGTCGGCCAGCCAGCCGCCACCGTTGAACCGCTCGTCCACCACCGCGCCCTGTTTCCCGACCTGCGCGAAGAAGTAGCGGTTGAAACTCGTGTAGCCCGGCACCGCGGTGTCCGGCACATAGATGTAGGCCAGCCTGCCGCCGCTGAGTTCGTCGACCTTGCGGCGGTTGCCCTCGATCCACGCGAGGTTGCGCAGCGAAGCTTCGCTGGCGATTGGCACCACCGTCACATCGCGCGCGCCCGTGCCGTCGGCATTCGGCCCGACCTTCAGGACGACCTGCTTCGTCGCCGTACCGAGGAAGAAGCTGAACACCTCGTCGCCCGCCGTCAGCGCGCGGCCGTTGACCGCGAGGAGATATTCGCCGGCCTTCACATTCACGCCCGGCTGCGTGAGCGGGGCCTTGGCCTGCGGGTTCCAGTTCTCCCCGTCGAAGACGCGCGCAAACTGATAGCGGCCGTTGGCGATTTTGTAGTCGGCACCGAGCAGCCCCACGGAGACCGTCTTCACCTCGGGCTTCGCGCCGCCTGCGACGTACATGTGCTGGATGCTGAGCTGGCCCAGCATCTCGGCGAAGAGATAGTTCAGGTCCGCGCGGCTCGCGATCCCGGCCAGAAATGGCGTGTAGGTCTTCTCCAACTGCACGAGGTCGAGACCGTGGTAGTTTGGGTCGTAGAAGAAATCGCGCTGGAGGCGCCACACTTCCTTGAACATCTGGCGCCATTCCGCACGCGGGTCCACCTCCACCTCGACCGTGTCGATCTTCAGCGCGCCATCGCCGGGTTTCGGCGCCTTGTCGGCGGCGGCGATGAACCACTTCTGGTCCGCCTTCCAGAGCATCTTCTCGCCTTTCGCCGCGAGGTGAAACTCTTCCACGCCATCAAGGATCTTCTCGGTCTTGCGCGTCTTTAGGTCGAAGCGTTGCAGCGCATACTTCGTCGGTCCGTCGCCTCCGCCGGCGACCTGCGGTCCTTCGAGCACATAGACGATCCCGTCCTTGCCGGCGGCGAGCGAGCCGTAGTTCCGCTCCGGCAGCGGCAGCGCAAGGATGCGCTGGCCCAGGCCTTCGAAGTCGATCACGACCTTGGCGGGCGCCTTCTCCTTTTTCTTCGCGGCGTCGGCATCCGGCTTGGCCTCGGGTTTTGCATCGGCGTCGGCGGCCGCCGGTTTCTCCGCGTCCGCGACCTTCGCTTCCGGCTCGGATTTCTTGGTGGCGTCCTTGTCCTTCGCGGCGTCGTCCTTCTCCTCGTCGCTCTCCGGCGCGAGTGGCGAGGCGAGGTCCTTCGGCAGCACCGCGAGGTAGATCGCCCGCGTGATCGGGTGGCCGATGCTGCTCATGTTGGAGCGACCGGAGGTGAGCCCGAGGTCGGTGCTCGCGGTAAAATAGAGGTATTTTCCGCTGTGGTCGAAGTCGGGTGAACGCGCGTCGCTCATGCCGTCGGTGACCTGCGTGGCCTTGCCGCTTTCGAGGGAGAAGACGAAGACGGCGCTCAGGTTGTTCGGCAGATTCTTCGTATACGTGAGCCAGCGGCTGTCGGCCGACCACGCCTGGCGCGCGGCGCGTTGAGTGGTATCCTTGTCCACGAGCGTCGACTTCGCGGTCGCAAGCTCAAGGTACCAGCGCTGGCCGCGCTTGTCGCTGTAGGCGATTTTCTTGGAGTCGGGCGACCACGCGAGGCTGTAAAAGAACGAGGGCGGCGAACCCAGGTCGAATTTCCGCACCTCCCCCAAACCGGACTGGTCGCGCACATGCAGCGCGTACTCGCCGGATTCGTCCGAGAAACAGGCGATCCGCTTGCCGTCGGGCGACCAGGCCGGGTCGCGATCGGCGACGGCCATCGAGCGCGTGAGGTTGCGCACATCGCCCTTCTCGGCCGGCACCGAGAGGATTTCTCCGTGCGACTCGAACACCGCGCGCGCCCCCGTCGGCGAGATGTCGGCATTGGTGAGCTGCCGAGCGAGGATTTTTTCGAATCGCGGACGCACCTGAGGCAGGTCGGCCGCAATGCGCACGGCGACGGGCCGGCTCCGGTTGGTGGCGAGGTCGAACAGATGCAGCGAGCCGAACTGTTCGTACACGATCCCGCCGGGACCGGCCGAGGCGGACTTCAGGTCGAAGCCGTCGTTCTTCACCAACTGCGCGACCGCGCGGGTCTTCACGTCGTAGCTGAAGAGCGTGGTCGCGCCGGCGCGGTCGTAGAGGAAGTAAACTTTGTCGCCGACCCACATCGGGTTGAAGTCATTCGAGTTTTCGCGGGGCACGGGCGTGACGCCCGAGTCCGCGAGCTGGGCGATCCAGATCGGCGAGGTTTTTCCGCCGCGGTAGTTCTTGATCGCGATGTACCCGTCACCGGCCCCGGCGCGGCGGTTCCAGCGGGGCACGTAGGCGAGCTGCGTGGCATCGGCGGACAGGGCGCCCTGCACGCCCATCGGCACAGGCAAGTCCGTCGGCCAGCCGCCCTCGACCGGCACGGTGAGCAGTTTCTCGTAACGCGAGTACGTCTCACGCGACGAGCGGAAGAGGATGCGTTTCCCATCCGGCGACCAGCCGACCGCCACGTCGGTGCCCGGGTGTGACGTGAGGCGTTTCAATTCGCCGCCGGCCGCGGGCACGACGTAGACATCCTGGTTGCCGTCGAACTCCCCCGTGAACGCGACGAGGGTGCCATCGGGCGAGAACAGCGGGCCGCTCGCGGTGCCGGGATCCGCCGACACGAGGCGCCGGGCATCGCCGCCGTCGCGGGCCACGACCCACAGGCTGCCACCGTAGGCGAAGGCGATCTGGGTCTTGCTGAGCGTGGGCGACTGCAGGAGCAGCGGCGGTTCGGCCTGGGCGGGGAGGAGGCTCGCGCCGAAGGACACGAGCAAAGACAGCAGGGCCAGTCGTTTCATGGTGTTGTGGGCGTCGCCCGCTGGAGGCAGGTGACAGCCTGGGCATCCAATCCCTTTGTCCGCGCAGGTAAAACCCCAAAAGCGCGCGCCTTGCACCGCACCCCCAACTCCGTGAAACTGCCCGCATGTCCAACGTCTCTCATTTCTGGGAGCTCATCCTCGGCACGGTGATCGCGCTGCTGCCGCTCATCAACCCCCTGGCCACCGCCCCGACCTTCCTCGCGATCACCGAGGGCGATACCCGCGAACGCCGGCTCCACCAGTTGCGCATGGCCTGCGTGTACATGGTGATCATCCTCGTGAGCTTCCTGATCGGCGGACGGCTGATCATGGGCTTCTTCGGCATCTCGATTCCCGGTCTCCGCATCGCCGGCGGCCTGCTCGTCGCGGGCATCGGTTCCGGCATGCTGATGGCGCCGCCCCGCGATCCGGTGGAGGACGACGCCGCGCACGCCGCCGCCCGCGCGAAACGCGACGTTTCCTTTTCCCCGCTGGCGATGCCGATGATGAGCGGCCCCGGCTCCATCGCCGTGACCATCGGCTTCACCTCGCTCTCCACCGGCTGGGTCGACTATATCGCCATCATCCTCGGCATCCTCGTCGTCGCCGTGATCACCTATGGCACCCTGCGCCTCTCCGAGCGCGTGGTCGGCGTCATCGGCCTCAATGGCATGAACGCCCTTTCGAAGGTCATGGGTTTTCTCCTCCTCTGCATCGGCATCCAGTTTGTCGTAAACGGCGTCCTCGGCATCGCCACCGACCCGGCCGTCGTGAAGCTCATCCGCGACGCCGCGCTGGCCAAGTGATCCGCCGCCGGGCACCCACCCGGAGGCGGTCGATTTAGAACTTCCGGGTCACGATCGCCCCGGACTTGTCCTTGAAGAGGAGGAGTTTTCGGTCGGCATCGATGCCGTCGAACGTCACGCCGAGGCCCGGGTCCACGAGATCGCCCCCGCGTGCCAGCCGGCCATTCAGGATCATCCGCGGCGGATTGCCACCGATGACTCCGGTGATCTTGGCATTGGCCACAAAAGTGCGAAATGCCGGGGAAGCCTCCGCCACCGCATCGACATCCGACGTGGTCGCCGAAACTCCCGGCGAGAGCGACGCGGACGCGGAGACGTTGGCCTTGGCGGCGGGTCCCTTGGCGGCGTCGGCACCGGGCGCGGCAGCGCCGGGGCGCTTGTCGGGCGAATCCTGACCTGCGCCGATCACTTCAGCCGCCGCCTGATCGCCCGGACGACGGGCCTCGACCGCTGTCTTGGCCTTGTTGACCGCGTTGACGGGCGCGTGGGCGAGGTTGTTCAACGTGTCCGAGGGCGTCAGCGGAGCCGCGGCCTTGTTGGCAATGCTGGAGGCGCCCGGTGCCGCAGGGGCAGCCGCCGGCCCCGCGGCGGGTGCGGCGGGTTTCGGGCGGGCGACCACCGGCGGTGGCGGTGGCGGCGACGAGAGAAACATCGTCCACGCAAAATACCCTCCGGCACCGAGCACCAGCACGGCCGCGACTCCGCCGATGGCGACCACCGTCTTGAAGCTCCGGGCCTTGTCCGGCTTTCGGGGCAGCACCGGCCGCTGCTCCTCTTCCGGCGCCTCCGAGGCGGCGGCGATATGGGGGATCGGCGGTGTGGTTTTGCCCGTCGACGGAGCGGCGACCACGGGAAACGGCGGCGGCAACTTCGGCGCGCCCTCGACTCCTGGAGGTGGCGGCGGGGGCGGGAGTCCGCTCACCGGCGGCGGCGGGGGAGGCGGAGCGGACTTGGCGAGACCCGGCGGCGGGGGAAACTTCGGCGCCGTCACCGGAGGAGGGGGCGGCGGAGGCGCCGCGATGGCTCCGGGCGCGGGCGGCGCACCCTTGGGCTTGAGCTTGAACTTCGCCGGCTCAGCCGCGGCCGGGGCGACGGCGGCCGGAGCAGGGGCAGGGGCAGCCGGAGGCTCCGGCGGGAGGGCCGAGTTCGCCGGCGGCGGGTCGAGCAGGAAGGGCGAAAGCGACGGCTCCTTGGCAATCAGCGCCGCCGTCGTCGGAGGGGGAATCACCGCCGGCGGAGGGGCGGGCGGGGGCGGCGCGGCAGGAGCCGGCGCGGCCGCTGCCGGAGCGGGAGCGGCCCCGTCGGGAGTCGCCCGGGGCCGGAGGCGGATGCGCGATCCACCGGCCGGAGGCGTCTCGACCGGAGGGGCCGCCGGGGTGTCGGGCAGGAAAAGGGGCGGGGGTGGCGCCGCGGGCACCGGAGTTGGCTCCACGGGTGCCGGGGCCGCGGCGGCCGCTGGCTCAGTCGGGGTCAGCGAAAGCCGGGGCTTCAGGCGCACCTTCGGCGGCTCGGCTTCGGCCGGCGGTACCTCCGACGCAGGTGGCGGGGGTGGCGCGGCCGGGGGAGCGGCGGGCGGGGATTCCGACTCGGCAGGCTTCAGCCGCGGTTTTAGGCGCAGCGCAGGAGGCGGAGTCGTTGGCTCGTCACTCATGCCCGCTAGTTAAAAGAAAATTTCATGCGGCGCGAAACCAAAAAGATTCACTCGCTGTCACCCCGGCAGCCCGCCACCGTCGGCGCGCCCAAAACACCTCATGACCCAACGCCTCTTTCTGACCTGCCTCAGCCTGGCCGCCCTCCTGACCAGCGGGTGCCTCTTTTCCAAGAAATCCTCCAAGTCGAAGGACGATGGCTCCATCAGCAGCTCCGTCGAGGAGAGCTTCCGGGTCCGCTGGATCGACAAGCGTGTCGGCGAGCTCGTCGCCAAGGGCGCGAAGCCCGAGGCCGCCCGCACCCAGGCCGCGCAGGAGTTCAGCGAGAAGTACGTCTTCAGCGGGACCGCCCAGAAGAAGTAAGCCCGGCGCCCCCCTCCCCCCGGCGCAACGCTCCGCGGCGGCGACCGGCACAGCGCGCACCCCCGTTGACGCCACGCCCCGGGCGGCAAACGTCTCCGCGTGTCACGTCCGGCTTCGCCCACCTCCTCCACCACGCCCACCACCGCGTCCGCCCAGGCCGGCGCGCTGGCGGCGGGGATTTGCTATTTCGCCTGGGGCCTCGTCCCGCTCTATTGGAAACAGCTCGCGGGCATCAATCCCGTCGAGCTCATCGCCCACCGGCACGTCTGGTCCCTCGTGATCGTGCTCCTCCTGGTCGCCTCGCAGGGGACCTTCGGCGAAGTCCGCGCCGCCCTCCGCACCCCGCGCTCCGTCGGCCTCAACCTCCTCAGCGCCTCCCTGCTCACCGCCAACTGGCTGATCTACGTCTGGGGGGTCAACACCGGCCATGTCATCGAGTGCAGCCTCGGCTACTTCCTCGTGCCGCTCGCCAACGTCGCCCTCGGGCGCTTCGTGCTCCACGAGCACCTGCGGCGCCTCCAGTGGTTTGCCATCGCCTGCGCCGCCGCCGGGGTGGCGCTGATGGTCGCCCAGCTCGCCCACCCGCCGTGGATCGCGCTGGCGCTCGCCGGCACCTGGAGCGCCTATGGCCTGCTCCGCAAGAAGTCCCCGCTAGGCTCCCTCATCGGCCTCACGGTCGAAACCCTCCTCCTCGCCCCGCTGGCCGTCGGCTTCCTCCTCTGGCAGCACCACACCGGCGAGGGTGCCCTCGGCCGCGTGGACGCCACCACTCATGTCCTGGTCCTGAGCGCGGGCGTGATCACCGCGATCCCCCTCCTCCTCTTCGCCTTCGGCGCGCGCCGCATCCGGCTCTCGACCATGGGCCTCCTCCAATACCTCGCGCCCACCGTGCAGTTCGCCCTCGGCCTCTGGGTGTACCACGAGCCCTTTTCCCGCGAGCGGCTCACCGGCTTCGCCCTCATCTGGACCGGCCTCGCGCTCTACACCGCCGACAACCTCTGGGCGCAGCGCAAAAAATGAACCAGCGCTTTCTCCTGTCACCGTCCGCCCCACGGTGCGTCTTTCCTCCCTCCACCCCCTTTTGCCCATGAACAAACTCCGCCCCGCCCTCGCCTCCCTCCTGCTCGCCGCGCTGCTGCCGCTGGCCTTCGCCCAGACGCCCGCGGCCCCCGCCGCCGCCCCGGCCACGCCGCCCAAGAAAGTCGACGCCTCCGCGCCGATCATCAAGGCCGACGCCGCCGGCGTCCCCAACGCCGGCTTCGTCAAGGCCCACGAATCCTTCCTCGCCCGCGGCAAGTCCGGCCCCATCGGCGTCCTCTTCCTCGGCGACTCCATCACCGCCGGCTGGACCAAGGCCCCGCACATCTGGGAGGCCTACTACGGCAAGCTGCAGCCCGCCAACTTCGGCATCGGCGGCGACCAGACCCAGCACGTCATCTGGCGCATCGCCAACGGCGAGCTCGACGGCATCACGCCGAAGGTCACCGTCCTCATGCTCGGCACCAACAACTCCGCCGGCCACACCGCCGAGGAGATCGTCGCCGCCGACAAAAAGATCGTCGACCTCATCCGCTCCAAGACCGGCTCCAAGGTCCTCCTCCTCGCCATCTTCCCCCGCGGCGCCCGCAAGGACAAGGACGGCGTCATCACCGAGACCGCCATCGCCGACGCCACCAAGCGCACCGCCGTCATC
>JAPLTR010000231.1 GCA_026398065.1 Verrucomicrobiota bacterium
GAGCGCGGCACGACCTTTGGCTACCAAAACCTCGTGGTCGACATGCGCTCGTTCTCGATCATGGCGCAGAACGGCTACCCGACGATCTTCGACGCCACGCACGCGGTGCAGCTTCCGGGCGCCGGCGGCGGCAAGAGCAGCGGCCAGCGGGAATTCGTCCCGCCGCTCGCCAAGGCCGCGCTCGCCGCGGGCGCCAACGGACTGTTTATCGAGACGCATCCGGACCCGGCCAAGGCGATCAGCGACGGGCCGAACATGATCGCGCTGAAAAACCTGCCGGAGCTGCTGGACACCTGTGTCGCGGTCTGGAAGGCCGTGCGTTAGTAGCGGGCCGCACGGCGGAGTAAGCCGGGCTGTTGGGGTAATCGCGAAGGTGGGCGCGGCCCCGTGCGCCCTCCCTTGACCAAGCGCGCATCGCTCGCACACTCGCCGGGAAATAAACCTCTGATGGCCACCTTTATCATCGACGTCCCCGTGCCCTCGATGGGCGCGACCGTGAGCGAACTGACCGTCGTCTCGCTCAAAACCAAACCCGGCGACCGCGTGGTCAAGGGTCAGAAAATCGCCGAGCTGGAGAGCGACAAATCCATCTTCGAGTACGAGGCGCCCGCCGACGGCACCGTCGTGGCCCTGCCCGTGAAACCGGGCGAGGTGCTTCAGCCCGGGGCGCTGTTTCTCCGGTTGGAAACCGCGGATGCCAGCCTGCGCCATCTCGAGTCGAAGGCGGCCGGCGATCTGGCGGCGGCTCCGGCCGCGCCCGCCAAGCCCGCGGCCGCGCTGGTCTGGACGCCGCGCGCGACCAAGCTCGCGCAGGAGGCGGGGCTCGATCCGGCGAAACTCACCGACATCGGCGCCACCGGTCCCGGCGGGCGCGTGTCGGGCGACGATGTGACCGCGTACCTCGCGGCGCGGAAATCTTGAATCGACGCCGCCCCGGTCGCCGCCTTTCATGCTGATCCTTTGAGCATGATCGTCGATACCGTTTGCATCGCAGGCGTGGGTTACGCGGTTCCCGCGAACATCCGCGCCAACAGTGAAATTCTAAAAGCGTTTCCGGACCGGACCGAGGAGGAGATGATCCACCTCACCGGCATCAAGGAACGCCGCTACGCCGCGGTCGACGAGACTGCGACGGGCCTCGCGGTGAAGGCCGTGCACCACGCCCTCAACCAGGCGGGCATGAAGGCGAGCGACATCGACGGCATCATCATGGCGACGCTCATCCCCGACCAGCCGGTGCCCTCGATGGCGAGCGCCCTGGCCCGGGAGCTGGGCATCCCGCGGGCGCTGGCCTTCGACCTGAACGCCGCGTGCTCCGGCTGGCTGTATGCGCTGGAGGTGGGCCGCGCGTTCATCTGCAGCGGCACGGCGAAGAACCTGATCGTGGTCACCGCGGAGCTCCTCTCGCGCATCACGAATCCCGAGGACCACCGCACGGCGTTTCTCTTCGGCGACGGTGCGGGCGCGGCGATCCTCACGGCGGGCCCGGGCGGCCACCGGCTGCACCACATGGGGCTGTCGGGCGACGCGACGCAGTTCGAGGCGATCCAGCGGCCTGGCGGCGGCGCGCTCAATCCCATCCCCGATCCGGCGGGCGGCGACCTGGAGAATTTCTACCTGCAGATGGACGGGGCCGCGGTGTTCAAGCACGCGGTCGTCGGCTTCACCGAGCAGATCCAGCAGACGCTCGTGCGCGAGAACCTGAAGCCCGAGGACATCGCGTGGATCGTGCCGCACCAGGCCAACGAACGCATCCTCAAGGCCGTGAGCCGCCGCGTCGGCATCCCTTACGACAAGTTCGTCGTGACGATCGGCAAGTACGGCAACACCAGCGCGGCGAGCGTCTCGATGGCGCTCGGCTGGGCCGCCGAAGAGGGCATCTTCAACGACGGCGACAAGATCATCTTCTGCAGCGTGGGCGCGGGCCTGACGTTTGCCGGGGGCCTGCTGGTGTGGTGAGCGCCGGCCAGCGGTCTGGAATGTAGGGCGTCCGGCTGGCGGACGCCTTGGTCCGATTCCCCGGAAGGCGTCCGCCAGCCGGACGCCCTGCGCCTCCAGCTTCGCGGCCATCTTGCGGGCGTGGCCGGGATGCACGCGGTCGTCGCGGGTCGAGGTGGTGAAGAGCACCCGCGGATATTTCGCGTCGGGGCGGACATTCTGATAGGGGGAGTAGCGCGAGATGTAGGCCCATTCGGCGGGCACGTCGGGATTGCCGTACTCGCCCATCCAGCTCGCCCCGGCGAGGAGCTGGTTGTAGCGGCGCATGTCGAGGAGCGGGACCTGGCAGACCACGGCGCCGAAGAGATCGGGGCGCTGGGTGAGCATCACGCCCATGAGGAGGCCGCCGTTGCTGCCGCCCATGATGCCGAGGTGGGGCGTGGAGGTGACGCGGCGGGCGATCAGGTCCTCGCCGATGGCGATGAAATCGTCGTAGGCGCGCTGGCGGTTCTCCTTGAGCGCGGCCTGGTGCCAGGCGGGGCCGAATTCGCCGCCGCCGCGGATGTTGGCGAGCACGTACACGCCGCCACGCTCGAGCCACGCCGCGCCGGTGCCGGCGCTGTAGGTGGGCGTCATCGAGATCTCGAACCCGCCGTATCCATAAAGCAAGGTCGGGTTCGAGCCGTCGAGCCTGAGGCCCTTCCTCGAGACCTGGAAATACGGCACGCGCGTGCCGTCCTTGGAGACGGCCTCCTGCTGCGCGACCTCCAGGCCGGCGGTGTCGAAGAAGGCGGGGAGCTGTTTCAGCAGCTCGCGCTTGGCGGTGCCGACGGTGCCCAGATAGAGGCTGGACGGGGTGAGGAAGCCGGCGACGTTGAGAAAATAGTCGTCCGACTCCTCCTCGACGGACGAGACCGAGACGCTGCCGAACTCCGGCGTGTCCATGGGCATGCGCCGCCACGCGCCGCCCTCGTAGGTGACGAGGTAGAGCCGGTTGCGGACCTGGTCGAGCTCGTTGAGGATGAGGTGGGACTTCGTCGTCGTGAAGCCGGCCAGCGAGGTCCGCGGGCCGGGCTGGAAGAGCACGGCGAAGTCGCGCCCGCCCGCGAGGAACCTGTCCCACGGCGCGAGCAGCAGCGCGCCCGCGGCGTAGGTTTTGCCGCCGACCGTCCAGGCCGAGCGGAGGGTGACCGTGATGAACTCCTTGAAGGTGCCGACCTGCGCATCGGCAGGCACGTCGAGCCTGACCAGTTTGTCGCCCTGACGGAGGTGCGTCTCCCCGGTGAAAAACGTGATGGAGCGGCGGATGAACTCCCGGTGGTATCCAAAACGCTCCGACACCCAGGAGCGGACCGAGACGTCGGTGGCCGCGCCCTCGAACACCGGGCGCGCCGCGCCGAGGGGCGTGCCGCGGCGCCATTCCCGGACGACGCGAGCGTACCCGGAGTCGGTGAGCGAGCCGGGCCCGAAGTTCGTCGCGACATAGAGGCGGTCGCGATCGCCCCAGCTGACGCCGGTCTTGGCCTCGGGGAGGTTGAACCCCTGGTCGGTGACGAATGATTTCGTGGCGGCATCAAACTCCCGCACGACGACGGCGTCGCCGCCGCCGCGGGAGAGGTGCAGCAGGCAGCGCTCGTAGCCGGGGCGCAGCCAGTCGGCGCCCTTCCAGACCCAGTTTTCCTTTTCGGCGGAGGCCAGCGCGTCGAGGTCGAGGACGGTCTCCCACGCGGGCGAGTCCTTGCGGTACTCGGCGAGCGTGGTGCGGCGCCAGAGGCCGCGGACATGTTCGGCGTCGCGCCAGAAATTATAGTAGTACGCCCCGTCCTTGGAGATGGCGGGGATGCGCGCCTTGGAGTCGTAGATCGAGAGGAGCCGGTCGTAGATGGGCTTGAAATCGGGCGAGGCCTCGAGTTCGCGCTGCGTGAGGGCGTTTTGCTCGCGGGCCCAGGTGAGCGCGCGCTCGCCCTGCACGTCTTCCAGCCAGAGATAGGGGTCGGTGGGGGCGGAGGCGGGCTGGGCGGGCGACATGAGCGGGAGAAGGGCGGCGAGGCAGGCGAGCAGGGTGGGAATGCGTTGCATGGAAAGTTAAAGTGGCCGCGAACTAGCCGGCGTTGAGGAGTTCATAGCTGAGGACGCTGAGCGCGTAGGTGGCGGCGGTCTCGCAGCGCAGGACGAGCGGCCCGAGCGTGATCG
>JAPLTR010000596.1 GCA_026398065.1 Verrucomicrobiota bacterium
GAGGTCGACACCTTCGTCCGCACCCGTGCGGAGGTCGCCGCCGTCGCCGCGTTTCGCGGCTTCGCCGCCGCGGACCTGGACGATCCCGCCAACACCGTGCACGCCGGTTTCCTCGCCGCCGAACTCACGCCCGCGCAGCAAAAGGGCCTCGAAGCCTGCCGCAGCGAGCACGACGCCTTCAGGGTGATCGGCCGCGACTACTACTGGCTCTGCCGAAAAATCAAGACTCACGAGTCGAAGATCTGGGCCTCGAAGGAGCTCAAGGCGCTCAAGCTCCCGTCCTCCTCGATGCGCAACCTAACCACGATGCGCAAACTCGCCGAGCTCTATCCGGCGTAGGGGCGCAGCTCGACGGCGCCCTGCGTCCGCCTACATCACGCATCCAAACGCAAACCAGGCGTGGACGAGCCACGCGCCTACCTTAGCGCTTCGCCCCTTCCTTCATCGCCTCCGTGATCGTCCCCAGCAGCGAGCGCCCGTCCTTCACATCGTTGTCCAGCGACCAGATCATGATGCCGCCGAGCCCCTGCTCGACCGCGTAGCGCACTTTTTCGCGCATGGTCGGCTGGCCGTTGTACCAGATGGTCTCGCCGATCTCGTCGACCTTTTCCGCGCCCGGATGCGCCTGCAGGATGTCGCGGTAGGCGTACGACGACTTCCGAAACGCCTTGCCGAAACCATAGCCGTAAAACGGCACGCCGAGCACGGCCTTGTCCTTCGCCAGCCCCCGCTGGAGCCAGTAGTCCACGTTGGTCCGCGCGTACTCCATCGAGGAGTGCTGGCCCGGCCGGTTGGGCGCCCACGTCCCCGCGCCATCGTAGGCCATGATGTTGATGAAATCGAACCGTCCGAGCGCCTCGTCCGGCACCTTGCCGCCGCCGTAGCCCCGGGAGAGCGCGGCGGTGAGCAGCTTGCCCTTCGGTTTCAGCGCCGCGGCGAGGTCGCGGATGAAAGCGCCGTAGTCCTGGTTGATCGACGGTCCCTCGAGGTCCACGTCGAGCCCGTCGTAGTTGTGCTTCACGAGGTACTCCGTGAGCTTCGCGACGAAGCCCGCGCGTTTCTGCTCCGTAAGCAGCTCGAAGTAGCGCGGCTTGAGCGTCGGGCTGTCCGCCGCGGCGCCGCCGCCGATGGAGAGCAGGATCTTTACGTTGTGCGCACGCGCCTCCCGGACGAGCGCGTCATTCTTCGCGTGGTACGAGAGATCGCCCTCGGCGTTGGTGGGGTTCTCAAACGCGAGGTTGATGTGCGTGAGCGCCGCGTAGTCGATCGTCTTGGCAAACGTCTCGAGGTCCACCCAGTTGGGTACATAGGCGACGACGCGGCGCTCCGCCCGGGCCGTCGCCACCGCGAGCAGCCCAAGCAGCGCGGCCACCACGGCCGACTTCATCCACCGGCCCGCGCGTGGCGTCATTTTTTCGCCAGCAGCTGCGCGAGCACGTCCGGCTGGATTTCTCCCTGCACGGCGTGCAGGTGATGCAGCACGCCCATGCGGTCCTCCGGGCTGGAAGACGAGATGTCCAGCATCCAGTCCTCGGTCTTCGGGGCGGAGACGATCACCTCGTCGGTCCAGGCGATCACCTCGGCCGCCGTGACGGAGCCGTCGGTGATGCCACGGATAAAATACTCGGCCATGGTGCGGTAGTTAGCAGGGTTGGACATAAGGTCTGCCAGCACACCGCCCACGCCGGGAAACTCAACGTGTTTCCTGCACACGGATGCGCCGGTACTCGACCTGGCCGTGGTCGCTCTCCAGCCCGATCGCGCCCGTCGCCGGCACGGCAAACGCGTCAACCAGCACCTCGCCGTTGCACGTGGCGTGAGCCAAGCCGCCCTTCACCGTCACGACGACCTCATTCCAGTCCAGGGGACGATAGTTCTTCAGCGCCAGGTACGGCCCGGCGATCAGGTAGTCCCGCACCTGCAGCTGCGGCTCACGGACGAAGACGCCGCTGTCGGCGTTCGGGCTCGCGCGAAATTCCAGCTTCAGCACGAAGTCCTTCGGAAATTTGCGCGTCGTCCACAGCCGGGTGAAGGCCCGCTCCAGCCGCGACACGGTCACGATGAGCCGGCCATTGCGCACCGCGTAGCGCCCGTCACTGCTCTCGGTCTTGCCGTCGAAGGCCGGCGCATCGGCATAACCCCAGCCGGTGAGATCGCGGCCGTTGAACAGGCTCTCGAAGCCCGGCTCCGGCGCGAAGTCGTCGGGCCACGCCGGGGCGAACCCGAGGGTTTCAAAGACCGGCCGCAGGGCCGCGGCCCACTTAAGATAGCCCACCGGGTTCGGATGCAGCAGGTCGGGAAACTCCTCGGGTTTCGCGTCGCCTTGCGCGTTCGCAAAGAGCGCCCAGGTGTCGAGCACCGTCACCTGCGGCTCGTCCTTGATCGCCGCAAAATAGAGCTGGTTGATCTTCTTGATCTGCTCCGCCGGCCGCTTCTTCGTCGCCGAACTCGGAAACACATTGCAAAGCACCACCGGCATCGTGGGGTTGTGCTGCTTCAACGCGGCGAGGATGAGCTTCAGGTTGCCCGTGATCGTCTCCGGCGCCGCCGCCTCCTCGAGATCGTTGGTCCCGATCAGCAGCACCACACCCCGGGGGTTGAGCGCCAGCACGTCCTCCTTCAGCCGGATGAGCACCCCGCGGGTCGTGTCGCCGCTGATCCCGCGGTTGGCGACCTTCAGGCCGAGAAAGGTGCCGTTCAACGTCGTTCCCCAGCCCTGGGTGATCGAGTCGCCGAGAAACACCAGCGCCCCCTGGTCGTTCTTCTCCCGGCTGGCGAAAAATGTCCGCCGGTCGGTCCACATCTTTTGAAACCACTCCGCGCGGCGGATCGGTCCCTCCCCCGGGAGACCGTCGTCGGTGGCCGGAATCGCCAGGCGTGAAG
>JAPLTR010000970.1 GCA_026398065.1 Verrucomicrobiota bacterium
CGACCACCTGCGGCACGAGAACGGTGACCTCGGTGAGGGTGCCAAGCCGTTCGTCGAGCTTGACCTCGCCGGTCTTGAAGAGGCCGTCGGTGCTGGGCTCGACCTTCGTGACCATCCCAATGGTGAGACCGGGAGGAAACACGCCGCCGAAACCGGAGGTGACGAGGCGTTTCGGCGCGACGGAATTGGCGAACACGTCGAGCGGGACGAATTCGACGACACCCGACGGGGGGCCGAAGGTGGGGTTGAGACCTCCTTGGTAGGACATCGCGTTGGTGTCGCCCTCGATCACGGCGGCAAGTCGGACGTTGGGACTGCTGATGAGTTCGACGACCGCGGTGGTGGCGTACACCTCGGTGATCTTGCCGACGACGCCGCCGCTGAAGACCACAGGCGCGCCGACCGGCAGACCGAAGTTCTTGCCCTTGCGCAGGACGAGACGCTGCCACCAGCCGGAAAAATCGCGACGGAAGACGCGGGCGTGCTCCAAGCGGTAGTTCGTATAGGAAGGGAGGCGGAGAAGGCCTTCGAGGCGCTCGAGACTGGCCTGAAGCTCGGCGTTTTGCTGGACCGCAAACTCGTAGGAAGAGTTGATGCGGGCGAGGTCTCGACCGGCGACGATGAGGTCATGGTTCGAGTGGAGACGGAGCGACCAGTATTCCTGTAGGCCGCGGGCGTAGTCGGCGGCGACGGTCACCGGTGCGGTGAGCTCAAAAAAACTCGCGCGCGAAAAGGTCTTCACGCCGACCGGCACGAGCAGCCACGCAACGACGACGAGGCCGAGCGTGACGAAAGGGCGGTTGGTGGCGAAGCGGCGAAAAGGCACAGGCGGAACAGACTATTTGTCCGCAGAAGGCAGGGAACACACGGAAAATGTATTCACAATTGGCCCCGGGAAAATCGGCGCCGAACCACGGTGATCGCCCAAAGAGCCGCGAAGCGTGGAAATTCCAAGCGCCAGCTTCCAGTCCTCACACGTTCTGCATCAGCCACGAGAGGTCGTTGAGGACGGCGCCGGTGCCGTTGGCCACGGCGGAGAGAGGGTCGTCGCTCACGGTCACGGGCAGTCCGGTTTTTTCGCTAAGGAGCTTGTCGATGCCGCGGATGAGGGCGCCACCGCCGGCCATCACGAAGCCACGGTCCACGAGGTCGGCGGAGAGTTCGGGCGGGCAGCGCTCAAGCGTGATGCGGACGGCGTCGACGATATTGGAGATGGTGTCGGCAAGGGCCTCGCGGATTTCCTGCGAGGTGATGTGGATCGTCTTGGGCAGACCCGCCACGGAGTCGCGACCCTTGACCTCCATCGTGAGCTCCTCGTCCAGCGGGTAGGCGGAGCCGACACGACATTTGATCTCTTCCGCCGTGCGCTCACCAATGAGGAGGTTGTAGGCGCGTTTCATGTAGTCGATGATGGCGCTGTCCAACTCGTCGCCGGCGACGCGGATGGATTTTGAAAACACGATGCCGTTGAGGGAAATGACCGCGATCTCAGTGGTGCCGCCGCCGATATCGACGATCATGTTGGCGGCGGGTTCGTCGATCGGGAGGCCGACGCCGATGGCCGCGGAAATGTTCTCGGGAATGGTGATCACGTCGCGGGCTCCCGCGTGCTTCGCAGACTCCTTGACGGCGCGCTTTTCGACCTCGGTGATTCAGGAGGG
>JAPLTR010000547.1 GCA_026398065.1 Verrucomicrobiota bacterium
ACGCGATGCTGCACCCCCACCGCCTCGTCAACGATCTCGCCGGCACGTTGCTCGGGCTGTTTTTCCCCGCGCCGTTCCATCTGCTGCGGCAGGGCCATCTCGGCCACCATGTCCGCAACCGCACCGACGACGAGGCCTTCGACTACTACTTCGCCGGCGACAACCGCCTGTGGAAGCACTGGGCGTTCTACAATATTCTCTGGGGCGGCTTCTGGCTCTGCATCGCTCTGAGCAATCTGCTGCTCCCCCTCCTGCCCCGGCTCTGGTCCCCGCGGCGCGCGGCGTTCGACCGGCCCACCGCGGCCCTCCTCGAATCGCTCAATCCGCGCTACGACCACCTGATCCGCCTCGAGGCCGTCGCCCTGCTCGCGCTGCACGCCGGGATCGTGGCCGTCGTCGGCGTGCCGTTCCTGCACTGGGCCGTGCTGGTCGGCGCGTTCGGGGTCACCTGGTCGTCGATGCAGTACATGCACCACTACGGCACCGAACGCGACGTCCACCGCGGCGCGCGCAATCTCCGGGCGTGGCGCTGGCTCGACGCCCTCTGGCTGAATCACAACTGGCACCAGCGCCACCACGAGCAGCCCAATGTCCCGTGGATTCATCTGCCCACGCTCGCCGACGGCCCCGCCGCCCCGCGCGAATCGATGGTCCGCGCCTGGCTCCGCCAATGGCGCGGCCCCCGCCCCGCCCCCGACCATGTCCCCAACTACCATGCCGGCCGCCCCATCCGCTGACGGACTCCGCCGCGCCTTCCGGGTCCGCGCCATTTTGCAGGCGACCTCGTTTTCGGCCGGCGAAAAGTTCCTGCTGCTCGGCCTCAACGCCTGGCCCCTCGTCCATGCGCTCGGCGCGGTCGCCGGCGCCGGCCTGTTGCCCGGGTCCGTCGGCCTCCGGGTCGCCGCCGTCCTCGTCTGGCTGCTGGTGGTGCCGCCGCTGCTCGGCCGTCTCGTCCTCGCGCGCGGCCTGCCCGCCGGCGACTTCCCGGTTCCGTCCCCCACGTTTTTCCGCTGGTGGGCGACCTGGCAGCTGCAGTCCCTCTTCAATCGCCTCCCGTGGATCGAGGAGACGCTGCGCCTCGTGCCCGCGCTGTACAGCGGCTGGCTCCGGCTGTGGGGGCTCAGATCGGCCGGCTCACGCTCTGGTCGCCGGGGGTGAAAATCTACGACCGGCCGTTTCTCCGCCTCGGCGACGATGTGATCGTCGGCATCGACGTCCGCTTCGTCGCCCATTTTTCCCACGTGAATCCCGCCGGGCGGACCGTGCTCAGCCTCGGCCCGATCACCCTCGGCGACCGCACCTCGGTGGGCGGCAGCGCGCTCCTGAGCGCGGGCTTCACGCTCGATCCGGACCAGGCCACCGAAGCGCTGTTTCTCGGCGCCCCCTTTGCCCGCTGGCGCGACGCCCAACGCGTCACCGCCGAAACCGCCGTCCCACCCGTCACCACCTTATGAACCTGCCCCTCCGCTCCCGTTGCCTCGCCACCCTCCTCGCCGTGGCCGCCCTGTTCCGCTGGGCGGTCCCGCTGCACGCCGAAGATGAAGCCAAACTTCACGACGAACTGCGGCAGCTCCGCACCGTGTACGAAAACGCCATCAATAGCGGCGATCTCACCCCGCTGGCCGGGCTCTTTTCCCCGGGCAGCAGCGGCGTCGTCGTCAACAACCAGACCTTCACCTCGCTCGCCGAACTCAAGGCCATTTACGAAAAATTCCGCGGCTCGTTCCCCGGGGTCGTCTACCGCATCAAGATGGACGCGGCCCCCAGCCAGATCTACGGCGACATCGCCGTGGCCCATGGCACCTGCGAGGAATCGGTGAAGCTGCCCGTCGGCGATTTCTCCTACACCAGCAACTGGACCGCCGTGCTCCGCCGCGTCGGCGGCCAATGGACGCTGATCCGCTCCCAGGTCACGATGGATCCGTTTGGCAGCAGCATCGTCGACTACCTGATCCGGCAGACCAAGCTCTGGTTCGGCCTCGGCGGCGCAGTCGGCGGCCTGGTGATTGG